>CBDUON010000008.1:0-31490 GCA_965368835.1 uncultured Eudoraea sp.
AGATCATGGATTTTCTTTCAGACAGAACAAATCCATGGGCCTTAGTGGTCGTAAGTCAAAATCCTGAATGGGTGAAGAATTGCACGCGTATCATCACCATGAATGAAGGAGAAATAATAAAAGAAGAATAAGAGCTATGTTAAATATATCTAACAATAAACTCAATCAGAAAATAGACCTCTTGCGGTATAAGTCATCGCAAAAGGTATTTCACGCGAGGCATTACAAACATTTTAATCGTTTTTTGCTCGCATTTTCTCTTTTTGGAATCATAGTACTTTTTTTGCCCTGGACCCAAACCATCTCCGGGAATGGATTTCTCACAACAAGGAACCCAGAGCACCGTCCTCAGACCATACAATCTCCTATCCCCGGAAGAATTGAAAAGTGGTATGTTCAGGAAGGCGATTTTGTAAAAAAAGGAGATACCATCCTTTTTATTTCCGAGGTGAAAAATGAATATTTCGATCCAAATCTCATCGAGAGAACCGGCAATCAAATTAAATCCAAGTCCATGGCCGTAACCTCCTATCAGGGAAAGGTAAATGCACTTAACTCTCAGGTTAATGCCCTGAACAGGGAACGTCAGTTAAAACTAGAACAGGCCAGGAACAAGTTGCTACAAGCCAATTTAAAAGTACAAAGTGATAGTATAGACCTGGAAGCTGCCAAAACAAACCTGAATATCGCTCAAAGACAGTTCGAGAGGGTTGAGAAATTAGAAGAAGAAGGACTAAAAGCGGTGACCGATGTGGAAGAAAAAAGGCTTAAACTTCAGGAAACTCAGGCTAAACTTATTTCTCAGGAAAATAAGCTACTTGCCGCTAAGAATGAGATTCTTAATGCTGCAATGGAAATAAATCGGGTGCAGGCAGAATACACAGACAAGATCTCCAAGGCTCAGAGCGATATGTTTACTGCCCAGTCTAATCAGTTCGATTCGGAGGCCCAGGTGACCAAGCTAGAAAATGAATACACCAATTACGAGATCCGTAGTGAGATGTATTATATCCGCGCACCACAGAGTGGGTATATCAATAGGGCCATACAAGCCGGAATTGGTGAGACCTTTAAGGAAGGGGATAAATTAGTAGGGATCATGCCTTCAGAATATTCCATGGCTGTGGAAACCTATGTGGCTCCCATTGACCTTCCATTGATACGAATTGGAGAAAAAGTGAGGATACAATTTGATGGATGGCCAGCAATTGTTTTTAGTGGGTGGCCTAATGTATCCTATGGAACATATGGCGGGAAGGTAATCGCCATAGAAACATTTATCAGTAGTAATGGGAAGTACAGATTATTATTGGCCCCAGACCCGGATGATCATCCCTGGCCTAAGGACATTCGTGTGGGCTCCGGAGCTAATACACTTGCACTGCTCGAGGATGTACCCATCTGGTTTGAACTATGGAGACAATTGAATGGTTTTCCACCTAACTATTATCAGCCAGAAGAAGGTACGGCGCAAAATGTGAAAAAGTAAGGATGAAGAAATACCTTCCATTGTTGGGTTTATTAGTATCCCTGTCGCTTTTAGGTCAGGGGAATGACACCCTGAAACTGAATTTCAGGGAATACCTGGGGTATGTTAAAAAATACCATCCTATTGCGAAGCAAGCAGAGTTGGTAATTGCCATTGGGGAGGCCAACCTAATGAAGGCAAGAGGAGGTTTTGATCCCAAGGTGGAAGTTGACTATGACCGTAAGAAATTTAAAGGGACCGAATATTACGATAGGTTGAATGCTACTTTTAAGATCCCTACCTGGTACGGAATTGAATTAAAAGGAAATTTTGAACAAACAGAGGGACAATTTCTAAATCCGGATGAAACCTTGCCGGAAGACGGGCTCTACAGTGCAGGGGTTTCTTTCTCATTAGGGAGGGGTTTCCTGGCAAATGACCGGATGGCCACTTTACGTAAAGCGAAGTTTTTCAGGGAACAATCACTTGCAGATCGCGATCTGTTGGTAAATGACATCCTTTTTGCTGCTTCCATTGCTTATTTTGATTGGTTACAGGCCTATAATGAAAGGGAGATCTACCAACAATTTTTAAACAATGCAGCAATTCGATTTCAAGGAGTAAAAACAAGGGCGCTGTCTGGCGACATAGCGGCAATAGATACTGTGGAAGCCAAGATCGCTTATCAAAATAGGGCTTTGAGTTTAACTCAGGCCGAAGTAACACTTCAAAACAAGAGCTTAGAATTGTCTAATTTTCTTTGGATGTCTAACAACGTGCCCTTAGAGTTAGAAGATAATGTGATCCCGGATACTTCCCTTCAAAATGAGATAGATAGTGCCCTGGAGATCCTTGGACTACCCTTAGATAGCTTCACAATTGAGAATCATCCAAAGATAATTTCTCTTGGACTTAAAATAGACCAGCTAATCATAGACCGCAGGTTAAAGACAAACCAATTATTGCCAAAAATAGATTTGGAATATAATTTTTTAACGGAAACTCCCGAATTGCTCAATTCTTTGGAGACAGAAAATTATAAGGGCGGCGTTAATATTAGTCTTCCTCTCTTCTTGCGAAAAGAACGTGGGGAGTTAAAATTGGCAAAATACAAGCTACGCGATGCAGAATATGAATATTCTAGTGCTACCGTATCTATTACTAATAAGATCCTTGCTATCTATAATGAACTCGATTCCTATGAAGAGCAGAATGAACTGGTATATGATATTGTAAACAACTATGGGATATTGCTCAAAGGCGAAGAGCGTAAGTTTAGTTTTGGCGAGAGTTCATTATTCCTGATCAACAGCAGGGAGAATAAACTTATAGATGCCCGACTTAAACAAAATGAGCTTCAAAATAAATTCTTTGCAGCCAAAGCAAAACTTTTTCAGAGTTTGGCGATCAATCCTGAGAATTTATAATTACCAGTAGTCTTGTATAATAGTTGTAAGGAAAGAATGCTTTATACTACCAAGCACAAGTCAACAAATGATTTAGAATATTAATAGAACCATAATGAACAATTCTTATACTATACAGACTATTAAAGAAATAATTCAAAAGGCAGTTGCGGAATCCATGTCCTATGATCAATTTCGGGAATTGGTTTCAAATCTAGTTGCTAATAATGGTACCACAGGACAGGAACAAACAGAAGATAATAAGCACTATACTGTGCTGAACGACCAAAGAATGCGCCGCTGGGATAAGACCTTGAAGATTTCGGAAGATGTCTTAAAACAGCTAGCAGACTATCAAAAGAAAGTATACTGGTTGGTCATTGTGGAAAGTTGGTGCGGTGATTCGGCTCCTTCCCTTCCAGTGATGAATAAGATCGCTAAGTACAATGACGGAATAGAACTTAAAATCGTACTTCGCAATGAACATCCAAAGCTTATGGATGCATTTCTTACTAATGGAAAAATGGCGATTCCTAAATTGATCGTGATAGAAAAAACCACTTCAGAAGTTTTGGGAACCTGGGGTCCACTACCAACCAAAGCTGCCATTATGGTTAATGAGTATAAACAAAAGCATGCATCCTTATCTCCTGAATTTAAGGAAGATCTTCAACAATGGTTTAATAAAGATAAAGGACAAAATATCCTTGCCGATCTAATACAACTACTTACTCTGAAATAGATAGGTAATGGTCCCTATTTGTGAATTCTTTGTTGACCTGTTGAATCTGGCTTTCAGAGCATACTCTATCGCATTTTCAACCAAACAACCGTTAGAGGTGTTAGAACTGGTGGAATTAAATTCGGCATCGGTAACATAGCCTAACTGATCTACTTTTATATTAATCACTACGGTTCCACCTTCCAGGCAGGTATAGATAGGGGGAGGTAGTTCAAAATTTCTTCTATCTAATAAAGAATAGGTAATACGGGTACGTTTGTTAGCAAGGTAATCTGTGAATTCTTTTTTCTCGGCATCTTTTTCGCCTAACTCCTGTTTGCGCTCCTCCCTTTTTTTGGCCAGTTCCTTTAAAGCAGCCGCAAATTCAGGATCAGCATTTTTTATGTCTTCCATGGAATTGTCTGCCGGATCAATATTATGTTCTTCCATAAGCTCTTCCAGCGTTTTAAATGGCTCGGGGCTGCCAATGCTTGGTTTGGCTGTCTCATTGATGGCCTGGCTACTTTTTATAATCTCTGCATTGGCCAATTCTTCGGCTCTTTTCTCTTCCTCTTCCAGAAGTTGCTGCAAATCCTCATCGGCAAGACTCATTTCAATGACATATTCATCCTGTTCCTCAGCCCCCAGATGAAGATTGTACAGAATCAATATCATTAGTGAAAGGGAAAAGAAGGTAATGATAAATGAAAGCTGATTTCTATTCAAATTCATTAACCCTTGGAAAATATTTGATACTTTTTTCATAAAAAAAGTTCTAAGCAGGCTACTAAAAATACAAAAAAGTACTACTTACTCTTGTAGTAAGAGTTCTCTGAAAATAGTAGGATCTACTGCATTATCTACGTAATATTCCCCTATTTTGGTTCTTCTTAAGGCCGAAAGATACCCGCCTACTCCCAAAGCCTTCCCAAAATCGTGTGCAAGTGAACGTATATAGGTGCCTTTGCTACACACTACTCTGAACTGTACATTCGGCATATTTATATCCGTAATCTCAAACACTAAAATTTCCACGGTTCGCGAGGGGACTTCTATCACAACGCCTTCCCTGGCGTATTCGTATAACCTTTTTCCATCTTTTTTCAGGGCCGAGAACAACGGAGGTTTCTGTTCTATCTTACCCGTAAACGGAATAGTGGCATCAATGATTTCCTGCTGGGTGAGACCTTCTGTGCTCGTTATCTCCTGCACTTCTGTTTCCAGATCATAGGACGGAGTAGTTGCCCCAAGCGTTATAGTGCCGGTATATTCTTTTAATTGTCCTTGTAGTTCTGCTATCCTCTTTGTGAATTTTCCGGTGCAAACAACCAATAGGCCAGTGGCAAGTGGATCGAGAGTGCCCGCATGCCCAATTTTTAACTTTTTAAGCTGAAATTTTTTCCTGATTGTCCATTTTACTGAATTCACCGCTTGGAAGGAGGTCCAGCCCAGGGGTTTGTCCAGGAGCAATATTTGTCCTTCCAGGAATTCATCTTTGGATAAGGATTCAACAGAATCTTGCATCTAAAAAGTATTAATTCCAAAGGCCAAAACCGATGGCAATAAGGCCAACCAGGAAGCAATAAATAGCAAAATACTGCAACTTGCTCTGTCTTACCAATTGGATCATCCATGTGCAAGCAAAGAGACCTGCAATAAAAGCAGCTATGAATCCGGCACCTAAACTCGCTATTTGTGTGCTTTGAAAATCTATTTCTCCTCCAAAAAGATCCTTCGCCATCTTCCCAAGAATTAAGGGTACAACCATAAGGAATGAAAAGCGGGCCGCTTTTGATTTGTCTATCCCCAGAAGTACCGATGTTGAGATAGTGGCTCCACTTCGGGAGATCCCGGGTAAAATTGCAATGGCTTGAGCAATTCCTATAATAAATGAATTTAAAAAGGTCACTTTTTTTTCTGTTACTTTGGCTTTATCCGCCAAATAAAGTAATAAAGCGGTGACTATCAACATATACCCAACTAATAGCACATTATTGCCAAACATACCTGCCAATTGGTGCTCATAATTGTATCCTATGACGGCAGCGGGTATAATTGAGACCAAAATCTTCAATGAGAATTTGGTTTCTTCATTCCATTTAAAGCTGAATAATCCTTTTAATATCTCCAATACATCAGCTCTGAAGACCACCAATGTGCTTAGAGCGGTAGCAAAGTGGAGAACCACCGTAAACAGTAAGCTGTCTTCTGGAATAGAATTATCGCCTAAAATGGCCTTACCCAGTTCTAAATGTCCGCTGGATGAAACGGGAAGAAATTCCGTTAACCCCTGAACAATGCCAAGAATGATGGCGTCAATGATTTCCAATTATTTTTTCTTATGAGGGTTTAACAGAATAGCATATACTTCCAGTCCTAAACCAATCAAGACCAGGGTAGGTGCCAGACGTATCCTTCTAAAACTGTAAATGTCAGGATTAAAAACATTGGGATCATCACTTCCTCCCCCACTCATCAAAATAAAGCCTAAGGCCATGCAGGCAATACCAATGAACATAAACAGATAATTCTTCTTTTGAAAGATAAACTCCTTTCTATTGCTTTCCTGTTGAATCTTTTGCTTCTTACCCATGGCTGCAAAGTTAATAATATAAATCGTCTGTTCTTAGATTTAAGAATCGTTGGGTTGCAAAAAAGGTACTCAACAGGGAGATTAGTACGCCCAGAATGAAAACACCTAAAAATAGTCCTCCAAGGAACCACAGATCGTCAAATAGTTTTAGTTCCGGAAAATTGACATCCATATAATATAAAAGTCCTCCCAGAACCAGTAAAGCCAATAAGGCCCCTAACATTCCCAATTTAATATTGGTCCAGAGAAAAGGTCTCCGAATAAAAGTTTTGGTGGCTCCTACCATTTGCATGGTTTTAATAATAAATCGTTTCGAGTAAATTGAGAGTCGAATAGAACTGTTGATCAAAAGCACTGCGATAAAAGTAAAAATAGCACTTACGATAAGGATCCAAAATGAGATCTTTTTTACATTGTCTGTCAGTAATGCTATCAATGGTTTATCATAGCTCACTTCCTCAACATAGCCCTTTGATGAGATTTCCTCGGCAATAGAGGCGATCTGATCTGTAGTTACAAAATCGGCGTTTAACTGAACGTCTATTGAATTCTTGAGGGGGTTATACCCCAAAAAGTCAATAAAATTTTCGCCAATGTCATCACTGTGCTGTTCCGCGGCTTCCTCTTTGGAAACATAGGTGGCTGTTTTTGTATAGGGCGCTAACACCAGGCTTTTTTGAAGCTGATCTATCTCCACTTGTTTGGCGTTGTCTTTTAAAAAGACTGAAAGCGTAATTTGTTCCTTAAAATGATCTGCCAGTTTTTTGGTATTAAGAACTAAGAGTCCTAATACCCCAAGAAGAAAAAGAACGAGCCCAATACTTAGAACCACAGAGAAATATGAAGAAATTAATTTTCTTTTTTGATAGCGTTCAAAAGATGTACTCATAGTAGGCTTATAATAGCGTAAAAATACTAAAGTATGATGAACCTTATGTTGAGGAGATTATTATTATTTTATAATGGAGCCATATTGCGAACTTCCATCCTATCTTTTTAATGAAACATGTCCGTTGAAAACTTTGTCTTCTATCCTAATTGAATACCAATAATCGCCTGAAGGGAGCTCCCGGTTATTAAACCTTCCATCCCATTCCATGGGTGCATTATAAGTGCTTTTTAGCAGTTTTCCGTACCGGTCATATAAGTTAATTTCGTAATCGGGAGTAGAATCAATGCCATCAATTTTGAAAACATCATTTATATTATCCCCGTTAGGAGTAAAAAATTTTGGGACCACCAGGTGAAAGTATTCCCGGGAAACTATTCCGCAACTCGATTTATTTCTTAATGAAATTGTGTAAACTCCACCAGGAATATTCAAAAAGATTGGTTCGTCCTGAAAGTTAACACCGTCTAATGAATACTCAAATTCACCTTCATTTAGTGTTGAGATAGAGATAGTATAATCATCTGAGAAAACCTGATCTATGACCGGCAGATCTATCTGATTTAAAAGAATGGTTTTGATGTTTGAACACCCCCTTGGATCTGTCACCTTTACTGTGTAGGTGCCAGGTTGAGAAACAATAATGTTGGCGGTGGTTTCTCCTGTATTCCACTCATAGGTTACGCCAGTTACCATTGATTCTAATGTAATGTCTGTATTTTCACAAAAAAACAATTCCTCATCAGTTACTACCGGCAAGGGATAAAATTCTAGTGTGACGGGAGTTCTTGTATCGGAAGGACAATCTGCTAATGTAGGAACTGCTTCCGCATAATAGGTACCGGCGGTATCCGTAGTATAAGATGAACTGTTAGACTCCAGTAAAGTACCTCCTGTGGCAGCATCATACCAATTCACAATGATTCCTGGAGGAACTCTTACAGTTAGGATCCCATTTTCAATATTTTCACAAATACGTATGTCCCCAATTTTATTGGGTGGATTTGGCGTTGGCACAAAAATGATTTCAAAAACCTCAGAAATAACATTGCATAAGTCGTTCGAAATATTCACCAGATCTTCCGAAACTTTCACCCTGTAATATCTGTCTGTATTAAGCAGTGGTGTTGCATAGGTGTCCGTTGTTTCTCCGGGAATGTCGGCCCAGTTTACGGCATCTGTACTTTCCTGCCATTGATAGTAATGACTAGAAAAAATACTGAAATCTGGAGAAGCATTTAGAATTGTATTTATAGGGCCATCATCTTCACAGGCATAAATAGAAGTTTCATTAGTTGGGTTAGATAGTGTTATCAGATCTCCACAGGATCTAAAGACAATATCATCTATAGCCAGGTCATTCCCACAACCGCCACTACTGTTATTGATCATTTTTAATATTACGGACGATTGCCCAGGGACCGTTGTAAACAGCAAGGCATATTGCCCCCATTCTGCGGTGGTCTTATCAACAATATCTCCCGTATCACCGGAGGCTAATAAATTAGAGTCTGTGCTATCCCATATTTCGAATTTTACATTAATAGGGATACCACTTCCCGGGCATCCGGCACCAGATCTTGGATGAAGGTTCAGAAGCCAGGATGAGAATTCGTAAGAAGTGTTCTCACATAGACCGGTAATGGTCCTCCTGTAAAATTCCCCGGGGGTATAGCTGGCATTTACTATAAACGCTTTGCCACTTATATCATCAGGAGTATGATCTTGTATGTTAAACCAATCGAAATAACCCGCCGTACTGCTTGTAATGGTATAACTACCGTCATTTGGCACACCATTTACATAGGTGTATGTAGTGGTGCCTGCCGGCAATGCCGGACCATTTGCAGTGCCCGTTCCAAAATCTTCCGAAAATATTGGACTCCCCGAATTACCCGCACAAAAACCCAATTGTGCAAAAAGTGATTGGGTACAACTACATGCAATAATTAAAACAATAGCTTTAAAAATTCTCATTTCGAAGGCTAAATATATAATTTTAGGATTCATTGCAGCGCTATTTTTGCACTGCCTTTTAATTAAACGCACTATTGTTCGAAGTATTGGCTTTCCCGTTTCAGGGATTACGCCTATTTTTGCCGCTATAGAATGAGAAAGACATAAAGATGAGCTACGATTTCAGGAAAATCGAGGATAAATGGCAGCACTATTGGGCCAAGAATCAGACTTTTAAGGCAATCAATCAATCGGATAAGGAAAAATTCTATGTTCTGGATATGTTTCCGTATCCGTCAGGGGCAGGATTACATGTAGGCCACCCGCTTGGCTATATTGCCAGTGATATTTATGCACGTTATAAAAGGCATAAAGGCTTTAATGTGCTTCATCCAATGGGATATGATTCGTTTGGTTTGCCCGCTGAACAATATGCTATTCAAACAGGACAGCATCCTGCACTTACCACTGAAACCAATATTAAAAGGTATAGAGAGCAATTAGATAAATTAGGATTTTCATTCGACTGGAGCAGAGAAGTGCGCACTTCAGACCCGGCCTATTACAAATGGACCCAATGGATCTTTATTCAACTATTCAATTCATGGTATAACAAGGATACAAACAAAGCAGAATCTATTTCGGATCTGGAGGAAAGACTTAAATCTAATGGAAACGCAGGGATCAATGCGGTGTGTGATGAGGATACTCCAATTATATCTGCTCACGAATGGAATACCTTAGACCATACTGAGCAACAAAAGCTACTTTTAAAATACCGACTTACCTATCTGGCAGATACAGAGGTTAATTGGTGTCCCGGCCTGGGAACTGTATTGGCAAATGATGAGATAATAAATGGCGTATCGGAGCGTGGAGGCCATCCCGTAGTGCGAAAGAAAATGACACAATGGAGCATGCGGATCACGGCCTATGCACAACGTTTATTAGATGGGTTGGAAACTATTGACTGGCCACAACCACTAAAAGATGCACAAACTAATTGGATTGGCCGCTCTGTTGGGGCATCCCTTACTTTTTTTACTGCAACTTCTGCAGAAAACAATTCTTCCTATCCAATAGAGGTATTTACAACCAGACCCGATACTCTGTTTGGGGTGAGTTTTATGACCCTGGCGCCAGAGCATGAACTGGTAGCTAAGATCACCACCAAAGAACAGAAAAAAGCCGTAAATGAATATGTATTAGAGACTTCTAAGCGCTCTGAACGCGATCGTATGGCCGATGTAAAAACCGTAAGTGGAGTATTTACGGGTGCCTATGCACTCCATCCCTTTACACAGGAAAAAATTCCGATTTGGATTGGAGACTATGTACTGGCCGGGTATGGGACCGGGGCAGTGATGTCTGTTCCATGCGGGGATCAACGCGATTATGATTTTGCGAAACATTTTAATATTCCAATTCCTAATATTTTTGAAGGAATAGATATTTCTGAAGAAGCATTTGCGGATAAGGACCAAACTATTATAGCCAATTCCGACTTTTTAAACGGGCTTCCTTATAAAGAAGCTTCAAAAAAAGTAATAGAAGAGTTGGAAAAGAAAGGCCTTGGAAAAGGAAAAATAAACTACAGACTTCGTGATGCCGTGTTTAGCAGGCAACGATACTGGGGGGAACCATTTCCGGTATACTATGTAAACGATGTGCCAAAGATGATCCCTGAGGACAAGCTGCCTTTAACCTTACCTGAGGTAGAGAAATATCTACCAACCGAAACAGGAGAGCCACCTCTTGGGAACGCTGTTCATTGGGCCTGGTGCAGCAAGACGGAACAAGTGGTCCCGAATGACCGAATAGATCATAAAGAAGTGTTTCCCCTGGAGTTAAATACCATGCCGGGTTGGGCCGGGAGTTCACAATACTTCAACAGATATATGGATCCGGGGAATACAGAGGCTATTTTTTCAAAGGAAGCCATTGGGTATTGGCAAGATGTTGATCTGTATATTGGTGGAATTGAGCATGCTACAGGCCATCTCTTATATTCCAGGTTCTGGCAAAAGTTTATGTTCGATTTGGGCTGGGTACCCAGGGAGGAATATGCCAGGAAACTCATTAACCAGGGGATGATCCTGGGCACCAGTGCTTTTGTATACAGAGAAGAAGGAACCAATAGGTTGCTTTCAAAGGGATTGACAAAAGGTAAGCGGGTAGATCCGATCCATGCAGATGTTTCTTTGGTAAACTCCTCGGAAGAGCTAGACATTGAAGCCTTTAAAGCCTGGCGTCCGGAATACAAGGAGGCAGATTTTGTTCTTGAAGATGGTTCCTTTTTTGTAGGGCGGGAGGTAGAAAAAATGTCGAAGTCCAAATACAATGTGGTAAATCCGGATGCAATTTGTGAGGAATATGGCGCTGATGCGTTGCGGTTATACGAAATGTTCCTTGGCCCCCTAGAACAATCTAAGCCATGGAATACAGCAGGTATCACAGGAGTGTATTCCTTTCTAAAAAAAATGTGGAGATTATACCACTCACAGAAAGATGGGCTTTTTTATCTAACCGATGAAGAACCTAAGGCAGAGTCACTTAAGACCCTCCATAAAACTATTAAGAAGGTAAATGAGGATATTGAAAACTTTTCTTTTAACACCTCAGTAGCGACTTTTATGATCTGTGTCAACGAATTAACGGCTCAAAAATGTCACAGCAGAAGCATATTGGAGCCCTTGGCCATACTAATAGCTCCTTATGCTCCTCATCTTGCAGAAGAATTATGGGAAAAGGCTGGTCATTCTACCTCTGTTAGTGTTGCAACCTACCCTGTGTATGAGGAAAAATACCTTGTTGAGAATAACAAGGAGTATCCAATATCCTTTAATGGGAAGATGCGATTTACACTCACCTTGCCATTAGATCTTTCCAAAGAAGAAATAGAAGTTCAGGTGCTCAGTCATGAAAAGACCAAGGCGCAACTGGCAGGCCGTACCCCAAAAAAGATCATTGTGGTACCCGGTAAGATCGTGAATATAGTAGGTTAATATAATTACACCCCCTAATTATAGACATATATCATAAAAAATATTCAATTATTACATGAATACCCCCTACAATTAGGGGGTATTATTTATTAAAACATTAAATTATGAAGCATTACCCCTACATTTTGTCGAAATTATTTTTAAACTTCGATTATTAATTCCAAATTTGAGGTTAACGAACTAAAATTATAAATATGATCATCGGGGTACCAAAAGAAATTAAGAATAATGAAAGTCGGGTAGGGATGACACCTGCAGGCGTTTTTGAATTAGTAAAAAACTATCATACAGTTTACGTGCAATCTTCTGCCGGGGAAGGCAGTGGCTTCTTTGATGTGGATTATGTAGAAGCTGGTGCAGTAATAGTAAATTCTATTGAAGAGGTGTATGCGCTTAGCGATATGATTGTTAAGGTAAAAGAACCGATTGAGCAGGAATACGATCTAGTTCAAAAAGGTCAGGTAGTATTCACATATTTTCATTTTGCATCCAATGAAACATTGACCAAGGCCATGATTGCTAGCGGAGCCATCTGTATTGCTTATGAAACGGTGGAGGATGAAGATGGTTCTTTACCATTACTGACGCCAATGTCTGAAGTGGCGGGCAGAATGGCAATTCAACAAGGGGCCAAGTATTTGGAAAAACCGGAAAAAGGTAGAGGAGTATTGCTGGGAGGCGTTCCAGGTGTTGCTCCGGGGAAAGTGTTAGTTCTTGGAGCTGGTATCGTTGGAACCCAGGCTGCTAAAATGGCAGCAGGTCTCGGGGCTCATGTAACCATTTTAGATATTAACATGAAAAGATTACGTTATATCAATGATGTAATGCCAAGCCATGTAGTTACAGAGTTTTCAAATGAATTCAATATAAGAAAGCACATAAAAACCCATGACCTTATTATTGGGGGCGTACTACTAAAAGGAGCAAAGGCTCCTAATCTAATCACAAGAGATATGCTTAAATTGATGAGGCCGGGAACCGTCATTGTGGATGTGGCAGTTGATCAGGGAGGATGTGTTGAAACAACGAAACCTACGACTCATGAAGATCCCGTGTATATTATTGACGATGTGGTCCATTATTCGGTAGCCAATATGCCAGGTGCCGTGCCATACACTTCTACCATGGCATTGACCAATGTAACTTTGCCATTTGTCCTTGCTTTGGCTAATAAAGGGTGGTATAAGGCATGCGAAGATGATGTATCCCTGCATAGGGGATTGAATATCGTAGAAGGTGAAGTAGCATATAAAGAAATCATTGAAACATTTAAATGGGATGAGGTTATGGCATAAGATTTACTTACATTATGTCAGTTTTTTAAGCCCCACCTTCCTTGGCGGGGTTTTTGCTATCTATTTTGTAATTTTAACATTTAAATGAGAATCATATGATGACCTATTATATTTTACTTGGAGCCATTGCTTTAGTAAGCTGGTTGGTAAGTAGTAAATTAAAAAGCAAGTTCAAACATTATTCTAAGGTGCATCTTAGAAATGGAATGAGCGGAGCTGAAATTGCGGAAAAGATGTTGGCAGACCATGGCATCAGGGATGTAAAAGTAGTGTCTACTTCAGGGATGTTAACAGATCACTATAATCCTGTAAACAAAACCGTTAATTTGAGTGAAAGTGTATACAATCAAAGAAATGCAGCTTCGGCTGCGGTGGCTGCTCATGAATGTGGCCATGCTGTGCAACATGCTCAGGCCTATGAATGGTTGACCATGCGTTCAAAACTGGTACCGGTTGTAAGTGTCACTTCTGGTTTGTCTACCTGGGTTGTATTTGGGGGTATTATCTTAGGGGCAGCCGCTGGAGCCGGACTCGGATTTTGGGTGGCTGTAGCCGGACTTATAATGATGGGTATGGCGACAGTCTTTAGCTTTATCACATTACCGGTGGAATACGATGCCAGTAACAGAGCTTTGGCCTGGCTCAAACAAAAGAACATGGTAACCCAGGAGGAGTATAAGGGTTCTGAAGATGCTCTAAAATGGGCAGCACGCACTTATTTGGTGGCTGCCATAGGATCTTTGGCAACTCTTGTTTATTGGGGGTTACAAGTATTAGGGGGAAGAGATTAGTGATTAAGTACATAAAAGAAAGCCGGTTCGAATAATATCGAACTGGCTTTTTTATTAGATCGTTATCTGGCGGTCTATTTGCTGATTGAGCGAAATAAAGGTCTCTGTTCTGGATACTCCTTCAATTTGTTGAATATCCTTGTTAAGGACCTGCATGAGGTGTTCATTGTCTCTGCAAAGTACCTTGATTAGGATAGACCAATTTCCGGTGGTATAATGACATTCCAGAACTTCAGGGATCTTCTCCAGTGCTTTTACTGCTTTAGGATTGCTCATGGCCTTGTCGAGGAAAATGCCAATATATGCCATGGTCGTATAGCCTAAAATTTTAGGATTTATGACAAATTTAGAACCTGCGATCAATCCAGATTTCTCTAGTTTTCGCAACCGTTGGTGAATAGCGGCACCTGAGATACCGATATTTCGTGCTATTTCGAGAATTGGCCTCCTGGCATCTTCCATCAAATACCGAAGTATCTTTTTGTCAATACCATCTATTTTTACTTTATCGTTAGAAGAAGACATAAATATGTTTTAAATATTTACTAAAGATACTATTTCCCCTTACATATTCTAACCAGCAACAGAATCAGGATTATACCCAAGATAGGGTACTTTATACTCATTGAATACTACATCATAGGCGATAAGTTCTTTTAAGACCGGCTCATAAACTTCCTTTTTAATAGGGATCTGTACCCCTGGAGTAGTGATCTTTTTATTTAAGATCAAAAGAGTTGCCATTGCAACTGGAAGTCCAACGGTCTTGGCCATTGCCGTGTGGGTTCTATTTTCTCCCAAGACTACCATATTGGCGTCTATTTGTTCTTTCTTGCCATTAATTTGGTAACCAAATTTGTGATACATAACAATCATATCCTTATCATCTTCCGCCAAGGTCCACTGATCTTCAAGTATCTTTTGTAACATTTGCGCGGGTGTCGCCTTTTTGAGCGAAATAATCTTTTTGGGGTTAAAAAGATCTAGTTCTAGCAGCTTACTCCAGTTGCTGTCATCCTGATCTATTTTAAGGTAATGCCGTAATTTTAGTTCCACAGAATCTGTGGGAGAATAGGGCAGAAACAGGTTGGTAAAATCTCGATAGGATAAACCTTCAGAATTTTCGACAATATAGCTGTCATCTGTCATGCCAAGTTGTACAAACATGTTCCATGCCTTTGAAAAACCTACTCTGCGCATGGTACCTCTATAAAGGGTTAGTGCGTCTTCTAAACCATACGCTTCCCTGTAATTCAGGGAGTCGCGGTTTGCGTAAGCTTCAAATTTGCCGTAGCCTTTTATTTCCATGAATTCTGTGCGACGAAAGAGTTTGTGATACGGAATGTATTTATAGGTGCCTTCCTGAATAAATTTAGCAGATCCTCCCTGTCCGGCTACTACAACATTTCTCGGATTCCAGGTAAATTTGTAATTCCAAAGGTTAGAATCACTTTCAGGAGCAACCAGACCGCCGGTGAAGGATTCGAATAAAAGCATTTTTCCTCCTTTGTCTCTAATGCGATCAATAATCTGCATGGCACTCATATGATCTATCCCCGGATCCAGTCCTATTTCATTCATAAAGATAAGTCCGGCCTTTGTAACTTCCTCATTCATTGATCTCATCTCATCGCTTACATAGGATGCTGTGACGAGATTTTTCTTAAGCAACAGGCAGTCTGAAGCAATAGTGGCGTGGAACCTCGCAGGTAACATGGACACAACAATATCTGCCTGTGAGACAGCGTCTTGCCTTTTCTCAGAATTAGAAATATCGAGGGTTAAAAGAGTACAGGCACTATGTTCTTTTATATGAGCCGGAATACCATCGGTATTAAGATCGGCAATTGTTATCTGCAGGTTTTCGCTCATGGATTTCTCCAGAAAATAATCTAACATATAGGAGGTAGATTTTCCAGCTCCAACGATCAAAATTTTTCGCGTCATTCTTATAATTTACTTTTAAATTCAAGAAATACTAAGGTATCAATTTGTTACATTTATAAAAAAACAAGGCCATTAAGTTATGAACAGAACAATTTTAATGACAGCTGTTATCTTGGGAGTGATTTCTGTAGTTTTAGGGGCATTTGGAGCTCATGGATTGAAGAGCATGCTCACTGAATCATCTCTCGATAGTTACCAAACAGGGGTTACCTATCAAATGTACCACGCACTTGTACTTTTATGGTTAGGTTCTACGGTCCAATTAACAGCGACTCAAAAAAAATGGATCTATTACTGTTTCACTATTGGGGTAGTGTTTTTTTCCTTTTCCATCTATTTACTGGCCACCAATGATTTAACCGCTGTCAATTTTAAACCCCTTGCCTTTATTACTCCTTTTGGTGGAGGATTCCTTATATGTGGCTGGCTGTTAATTGGTCATCGTGTTTTTAAGTATTTAGGCTAAACAATGTGCTATTTTATAGGGTAATGCTCTAATATTTTCTAGTTTTGTGCCATAAAATATTTTATCTATGACACCTTCTAACCCATCTACGAAATCGATTTCGTTAAATGCTTACGGTATTGAGAGCGAACATATTCATTATCAATTAGCTCCGGATGTGCTGCATGAAATGACCCTTGATCGTAGGATGGGCACGGAAGCCTCATCTGGTGCGCTGGCCGTTAATACAGGAGAGTTTACTGGGAGAGCACCCCAGGATAGATTTATTGTTAAAGACAAAATTACCGAGGATAAGGTTTGGTGGGGGCCAATCAATAAGCCTTTTGATCCTGATCAGTTTGATGTGCTTTACGAGAAAGTAGCATCCTATCTTTCAGAAAAAGAAGTTTATGTGCGAGATTGTTTTGCCTGTGCTGACAAGGAATATCAACTGGGAATCAGAGTTATTACTGAATATCCATGGTCTAATATGTTTGCTTTTAACATGTTTATTAGACCTACAGATAAGGAATTGGAATCGTTTTCTGCAGATTGGATCGTTCTAAATGCTCCCGGGTATTTGGCTGATGCAGCTACTTCCGGGACCAGACAGCACAACTTTGCTATTTTAAACTTTACCAGAAAAATTGCGCTTATCGGTGGTACGGGATATACCGGAGAAATTAAAAAAGGCATCTTTTCTGCCTTAAACTTCCTACTACCTGTCTACCACAACACCCTCCCCATGCATTGCTCGGCCAATGTGGGTCCCAAAGGAGACACCGCTATATTTTTTGGATTATCAGGAACTGGTAAGACCACCTTGTCAACAGATCCACAACGCAAATTAATTGGCGATGATGAACATGGCTGGACAAAAGATGACACCATTTTTAATTTTGAAGGTGGATGCTATGCCAAAGTGATCAACTTATCCAAGGAGAATGAACCAGAGATCTATAATGCCATTAAAAAAGGGGCGATCCTGGAAAATGTGATCATGGATGACGAAGGCAATGTAGACTTTGAAAACACCTCTATCACTCAAAATACACGTGTTAGTTATCCCATTTACCATATAGATAACATTCAGGAACCATCCATTGGAAAAAATCCTAAGAATATTTTCTTTTTAACGGCAGATGCATTTGGAGTACTTCCTCCTATCAGTAAATTAACTCCTAGCCAGGCAGCCTATCATTTTATTTCCGGGTATACGGCCAAGGTCGCCGGAACAGAAGCTGGAGTTGTTGAACCAATCCCATCTTTTTCTGCTTGTTTTGGCGCACCATTTATGCCATTACATCCAACAAAATATGCTGAAATGCTCAGTAAGAAAATGAAAGAATCAGGAGTAAATGTATGGCTGGTAAATACCGGGTGGACCGGTGGGCCCTACGGTGTGGGAACAAGAATGAAATTAAAATACACCCGGGCTATGATTCATGCTGCATTAAACGGGGATTTAGGATTATACTCCTATGATACATATCATATCCATTCGGTCTTTGGAGTAGCACAACCAAGATCGTGTCCCGGAGTTCCTACCAGTGTATTGAGCCCGAGAGCAACATGGAATAATGACGAGGCGTATTATAAAACTGCCTTTAAGCTTTCTAATGCCTTCCGGGAGAATTTTGTAAAATTTGAGTCATATGCGAATGAGGAAATTCGCAGAGGCGGGCCACAGCGATATGCTTTTTAAAAAATAAAAGCCTCCGTTTGGGAGGCTTTTTCTATTTGATTTAAACAAGAATTATTTCTTGTTGACACTTGTAATATATTTTTGTAGGGCCATGGTCATTGAAGGAGTTTCCGGAGTAGGCGCCTGAATGTCTATTCGTAAGCCAGCATCTGTAGCTGCTGCAATAGTAGAATTTCCAAAAACCGCAATTTTCGTCTCATTTTGTTCAAAATCCGGAAAATTCTTTAAAAGCGACTCAATACCGGAAGGACTGAAAAATACCAGCACGTCATAATAAACATTTCGAAGGTCCGAAAGATCACTAATTACAGTCTTGTAGAAAATACCTCTTGTCCAATTTAGGTTCATCTCATTCAGGATGTCCGGGACCACACTCTTTAATACATCCGAAGATGGCAGTAAGAATTTTTCGTCCTTATATTTTTTGAACAATGATTGCAGATCTGTAAAATTTCGTTTCCCCACATAGATCTTACGTTTTCTGTAGACCACGTATTTCTGAAGGTAATAAGCAACTGCCTCTGACTGACAAAAGTACTTCATTGAATCCGGCACCTTAAATCTCATCTCCTCAGCAATACGGAAAAAATGGTCGATAGAGTTTCTGCTCGTTAAAATGATAGCAGTAAAGTCATTGAGATCTATTTTTTGTTGCCGAACCGATTTGGCTTCTACTCCTTCCACATGGATAAACGGCCTGAAATCTACTCGTACGTGCTCTTTTTCAATTAGCCGCAAATATGGAGAGTTTTCCATCTTAGGTTCCGGCTGGGATACCAAAATCGTTTTGATTTTCATAGACATCAAACTTTTAGAGCGTTCACAACAATAATAATCGGGGCAATTTCAAGTGCGCAAAGGTACAAAATAAAATAGAAAAAGTAATTGGTAAGGAACTTAAGATGCGTTTTAATTATTGTGACCCAGCCTATGATCAGGATGAGTAAAATAAGGACACTCCCCAGCAATATAACTGTCTTAGAGCCTATGAAGACGTATGTCAACATCACATTTACCAAAAACATAACAAGGCTGCTATAATTCAAATATGAGATCTTTTTAAAAAGGATCTCGGCAATAACAGATTGATTATTAAAAATGGTGCTATTGCCTAATTGAATTAGGATCTTGACAAAAAGGAATAAAAAAACAAGGCCTAGAATAAGTGCAAATAATAAGGGTGTTGGCAGCACTTCATTGGGCTTATAGATGGAGACAACCAGGTATAGGAACAGGGATAAATTAAGTAATTGAAAAGCAGTAAAAAAAATATGAAACCAATTCATTAATCGGTCCTTCTTGTTATAGAGAAAAATGTACTTGTTGTTAAAAGGAAGGATCATAAAATTTAGAAAACGGCCATAAAACAGGCTTTTAGCAAGCACAAGGAATATTACGCTTGAAAAAATGATCAGTGTTATCCAGTCTAACTCTCCAATTTCTCTTAGTACCGGCTCCATTATTCTAACTTTAATTTTTCGCCGTTCAATCCCCAGCGTAAGTTATTTTCTGAAATTACTATTTTCAAATAGGTAGCCTTTTCTAAGGATACATCTGGCAGGGTAAATTCAAATTCTTGCTCTGACATTGGTGCAAGATCTTCTGTGATTTGTCCTTTGGGAACCGCTTTAACCTGAGCTATTTCCATAACCCGCTTGTAAGAATCCATTAATACCAGACCAAATTTGAGTTTATTTATAGGGATAGCAAAAGAATAGGGATTGCTGACTAAAAAAGTAGGAGAGCCTGTTTCTTTCAAATTTGGCGGTAAGTTTAACTTAGTTTTCAGCTTTCTATAGGATTCAAAAGGGTCTACATAGACTCCAAAGAACAAAGTACTGTCTGGCATGGTAAAAGAAATATCACCTTCCTTCATATATTTAGATACGTAAAGTACTTTCTTTCCGCGTACCACCTCTTCAGAGTCATCTATAGAATATTGATTTTCTCTATACCATACGTTGTTCAATGAATAAGATGAATTACCGGAATAATAAGCAAACATAGGAGCCATCCGGTAAGAATTTTCAAATACAACAGGAATATTCCCTATTTGAGAAGTGATCTTTCCAACCCATGTTTTATTACCATGAGTCTCGTAAATAACGGGGAAGAGAGGTTCATATACCAGTCCAATTCTAAGGAAAAGCAAAATAGCAATATTTGCCAGTCCCAAACGAACTATCCATTTTCTGGTCCCCGGGTTTTCTAACATATATTGATACGTAAGCACAGCCATGGGAATACAAATTACTATGATCCATTGGGTTTGTACTCTGCGCTGCAGGCTAGAAAGTAAGAAGAACAATAAGATGCCATAACTGACAAATAACAAGGCCCTATTAAATTTATCCTTCCCTTTGGATTTGATCAATGCATTGTACACCCAAGGAAATGTTAGGCCAAAAATTGCTAACAAATTCAAAAAGTAGCCCAACGTAAAATCAAAGAATTCATAAGGTCTGTTTGGCCTTTCGAACAGATGGTATTTGATGGACACAAAATCGTTCTCATAAAGCCATAAAAAATGCGGGGAATAACATAGGAGGGAGACAAGGACAGCAACCCAGGCATAGTGGTTTCGCAAGAGTTTTAAATTGGAGAGAAGGACGAAAAAGATCACTAAAAAGGCATGGTATTTACTGTACATCAAAGCGGCCATCACAATTCCCAGGAACAAAGAGATTAGCAATCCCGGAGCAGCAATGAATTTCTTATAGATCAAAAAGAACAAAGCTGTAAAGAACAACAAAGGGGTATCTGGTAATATTAAGAATCCATAGGCATGTATCAGTGTCATTGACAAAATAAGCACAAAGAAATGTGGCACATACTCCCGCTTTTTCGGGCTATCAACAAGTAACCACAAGATGATCATGGTGCCTACACCTAATAAACAACTTAATAATCTGATCCCTAATTCTCCATTAAATAATGTACTCCCCAGAGAGATCAGAAAGGCTACCATAGGAGGATGATCAAAGTATCCCCAGGCCAGATCCCTGGCATAATACCAATAGTATGCCTCATCAAAAATTAATTCTGTGGTTGCCGCCTGTATAATATTCAGGATGAGAACGGCGACCAAAAAATATAGGAATAGTGCTGGAAACTTTTGTTTCATTCTAGATCGAATTCGAGTCAAAATTACAAATAATAGCACGTAACACTAAGTTTATTCGAGGAAGAAAATTAAAGTATGATTTCGGTTCGGTCGCATTAATGCACTATTTTTGCCTTAATTGCCATCTTTCAATGACAGACAGTTTAGTAATTATCCCCTCTTACAACGAAATTGAGAATATTGAAGCCATTATAGATGCTGTCTTCAACCTTCCCAAGGAATTTCATGTTTTAGTGGTAGATGACAATTCACCAGACGGCACAGCTGATGAAGTTAGGGGTTTGCAGAAAAAATACGAAGGGAGATTATTTTTGGAAGTTAGGACCGAGAAAGCTGGTTTGGGAACTGCCTATATTCATGGATTTAAATGGGCTTTGAAAAGGGAGTATCTCTACATATTTGAAATGGATGCCGACTTCTCTCACAGACCATCAGATCTACCACGCTTATACAGGGCATGCGCGAACGGCGCAGACGTTTCTGTAGGTTCCAGGTATAAAAAAGGGGTAAATGTGGTGAATTGGCCTTTGTACAGAGTATTACTTTCTTACGGAGCTTCATTTTATGTAAAGATAATAACAGGAATGCGTGTTCATGACCCCACAGCCGGATTTGTTTGTTATAAGAGACATGTGTTGGAAGCCTTGGATCTGGACGCTGTTAAGTTTATTGGTTATGCCTTTCAAATAGAAATGAAGTACAGGGCCCATTTAATGAAATTCAAAATTGAAGAGGTCTCTATCATATTTACAGATCGTGAAAAAGGGAAGTCAAAGATGAGCTCCTCTATTATCTGGGAGGCGATCTTTGGGGTGATTAGTATGAGAATTCGTAGTTTGTTCAAGTTAAATGGATTTTAGCATGAAAAAAACGCTATTAAAGAATGCCATTCTTATTAATGAGGGAAAAAAATGGGAAGGAGACCTTCTTATTGAAGGCGAAAGGATTGCTAAAATTGCAAATTCCATTACTTCAGATACCGCTACCGTCATAGATATCAAAGGACATTATCTGTTGCCTGGCATTATAGATGATCAGGTTCATTTCAGAGAACCGGGTTTGACCCATAAGGGAACTATAGCCTCTGAGAGCAGAGCGGCAATTGCCGGTGGGATCACCACTTTTATGGAACAACCCAATACCAATCCTCAAACTACCACCATAAAAAAATTAGAAGAGAAATTTGCTATGGGGGCCAGATCCTCCTTTGCCAACTACTCTTTCCTATTTGGCGGCACAAATGATAATCTAGAGGAATTAAAAAAATTAGATAAGAATGCCTGTTCCGGAGTGAAACTCTTTTTGGGTTCCTCAACCGGGAATATGCTTGTAGATGATGAGGTGGTCTTAGAACAGATATTTAATAATACTGAGATGGTTATTTCTGCCCATTGTGAGGATGAGACTACCATTAGGAATAACCTAAGTAGGTATAAAGAAAAGTTCGGCGAGGACATTCCAATAAAATGCCATCCCTTAATCCGAAGTGAGCAGGCGTGTTTCTTATCTTCCTCCAAAGCTGTGGCACTTGCGCGAAAAACCGGGGCCCGACTACATGTATTTCATGTATCCACCGGAAAAGAACTTTCCTTATTCCAAAATGATATTCCCTTAGAAGAAAAAAAGATAACTGCTGAGGTCTGTCTTCATCATTTATGGTTCTCAGAGGAAGATTATGAGCAGTATGGAACGCATATCAAATGGAATCCGGCCGTAAAAAAAGCGAGCGACAGAGAACAGCTTTGGCAGGGGCTTTTAGACAACCGTATTGATGTCTTGGCCACAGATCATGCCCCGCATACACTCGAGGAAAAAGATCAAAAGTATTTAAAAGCTCCGTCGGGAGGGCCATTGGTACAACATGCATTACCCGCAATGATGGACAAAGTACTGGAAGGGAAGATCAGCATGGAAACCATGGTAACCAAAATGTGTCATAATCCTTCTATCCTTTTTCAGATCAAAGATAGAGGGTACTTAAGAGAAGGGTATTTTGCAGATCTTGTAGTGGTTAATCCCAATGAAGCTTGGGAGGTAAATAAAAGCAATATTTTATACAAATGTGGCTGGTCCCCATTTGAAGGGACAAAGTTTAATTCAAAGATCACCCATACATTTGTGAATGGTCATTTGGCGTTTAATAATGGAAAATTTTCAACTGATCGAAATGCCAAACGATTAACATTTAACAGACCATGAAAAAACTTCTTTTTCTCATACTGGGAACTGTGATGATTACTTCTTGTGTAGAAAAGATCATTGAAAAACCTGATGATCTAATTCCCCGGGAAAAAATGACACAAATGCTCTATGATCTCGCAATACTAAATGCTGCCAAAAGCACTAATTCATATATACTTGAAAAGCATTTTGATTCACCCACTAATTTTCTCTTTGAGCAATATGGTGTTGACAGTCTGCAATTTGTACAAAGTGACATATATTATGCTTCACAGCCATTAGTATATGAAGCTATTTACAAAGAGGTAGCCGCCAGATTAGAGAAGGAAAAGAGTAAGGTAGAAGAAGTAAGAAAGATCGCTAATGATAGTATAGCTTCCAGAGCAAGACAACAAAGGGACAGTGTGTCGGAGTAAGTAGTTCTTAAAAGAAATCGGGATATCTCTTTTTTAGAATGTTACAGGAAAAATTAATATACCCTTCCATGTCCTCAAATTTAAAATCAAGCGTTTTTTCCAATTTATCTGAACTGTAAAATTGCCTTTTTCGTAGTGATTTTACGGTATTTTTAGGGAGTTTACGTTTTGTTCTGAAAATAAGATGACTTAGCCAGTCTAATCTCCACCCTGTTTCTAACAGCCAGAAAGGAATCTGTTTGGTAGGTATCCGAACCTCAAAGGACGACGCAATCATTGCAAACAATTCCTGATAACTCATATTTTTAGCTATCGCAATATATCTTTCATTATTGATATCCAAATGCATCAACTGGGTCATTATTGTAGCAACATCATTTACAGAAACAAAACCGGTTCCACCAGGAAAATACGATCTCATTCCTTTAGCAACGTTCTTAAAAAGTCGGAGACTACCATGATTCCAATTCCCCGGGCCAAGAATAATACCGGGATTAACGATTACCACTTTTAATCCCTCCTGGGAACCTCTCCAAACTTCCATTTCTGCGCGGTGTTTTGAAAGCGCATAAACACTTTTCTCAGATTCTAGCCATTCATTTTGTTCAGTAACAATGCTTTCATCAAGAGATTTTCCTATGGCCGCAATGGAGCTGGAGTAACATAATTTTTCAATATTATGCGCAATACACAGGTTTACAACATTGGCAGTTCCTTCTACATTAATTTTTTTTAAGGATTCCCATGCCTCCGGATCAAATGAGATCAAGGCCGCTGTGTGATACACATGAGTTACGCCAACAAAAGCTTCTTCAAGAGACGGTACATCTGTAATATCTGCGTTAACCCAGGTTATTTTATCAAAACAACTTGAAGCCCTTTCAGAATAATATGAAAAAATGGTCTTCACCTCCTGTAGCGTCTCTTCCGACCTGTAAATGGCCTTTACGGGTACTTCTTTTTGTACCAATTGCCATAAGAGATGAGATCCTAATAATCCGGTTCCTCCTGTTACTAAAATCATGGTTCTAAAGTACTCAAATCCTATGGATATATTTACCTGGGCAACCTTTGGCTCATTGGGAATTCTTCTATCTTTGCAGGATTAGTAGAAAATTACACCAGATGAATTCAAATTTTGTTGCGGAATTAAAATGGAGGGGTATGCTTCACGATGCCATGCCCGGCACAGAAGAACACTTATTAACCGGGATGCAAACTGCCTACGTAGGGATAGATCCTACGGCAGATTCACTTCATATTGGACATCTGGTTGGGGTTATGATGCTCCGGCATTTTCAATTAGCAGGACATAAACCCTATGCACTTATTGGCGGAGCTACAGGAATGATAGGAGATCCTTCAGGAAAATCTGCAGAACGTAATTTACTCGATGAAACTACCCTACGATTAAATCAGGAGGCGATCAAAGAACAACTGTCTCGTTTTCTGGATTTTGATTCAAGCTCGGAAAATGCTGCGGTATTAGTGAATAATTACGACTGGATGAAAGATATTTCTTTTCTCGATTTCATCCGCGATGTGGGGAAACACATTACCGTTAATTATATGATGGCCAAGGATTCAGTCAGGAAAAGACTAGATGCAGAAGCCAAGGAAGGAATGTCTTTTACAGAGTTTACCTATCAACTCGTGCAGGGGTACGATTTCCTTTATCTCTTTCAACATTTTAATTGTACCCTGCAAATGGGCGGCAGTGATCAGTGGGGTAATATTACTACCGGAACAGAATTGATACGGCGTATTGGAGGAGGAAAGGGATTTGCCCTAACCTGTCCGCTTATTACGAAGGCAGATGGCACTAAATTTGGCAAAACCGAAGATGGAAATGTCTGGCTAGATGCCCATAGAACCTCTCCGTATAAATTTTATCAGTACTGGTTAAACACTTCGGATACGGAAGCTGAAAAATATATTAAGATATTCACTTTTTTGTCAAAGAAAGAGATTGATAAACTGGTTGAAGAACACCTAAAAGCGCCTCATCTCAGAACTTTGCAGAAACGCCTTGCGGAGGAGATCACAGTGATGGTACACTCTCAAGAGGATTTGGATAATGCCCAAATGGCCACCACCATTCTTTTTGGTAAATCTACCTCAGAAGATCTTAAAAAATTAAATGAGCATACATTTCTTGAGGTGTTTGAAGGGGTGCCGCAAGCCACGGTCTCCAGGAATGATTTGGAAGATGGATTAGACATGATAGCTGCGCTTTCAGCAAAGACAGGTTTTTTAGGTTCCAACGGGGAAGCAAGAAGGGAGCTCAAACAAAATTCGATCTCAGTAAACAAGGAAAAGGTAGCAGAAGACTTTCTGATAAAGGAATCGGACCTTATTAAAGATCGTTATGTGCTTCTTCAGAGAGGTAAGAAAAATTACTTCGTTTTAGTTATTGAATAGGGTATATATATGGCCTTAGAGGACCATCAAATTACAACCGCGTACGTCTGCATGGTCAAATCGACCTAAAATTTCAAACCCACCATCTTCTCTGATTTTACCCAGATCCTGGGTAGCCAGGAAAGAGCAGGAGTAATAATTGGCCAGATCAATGATATTGATGCCCCCGGATCTGCCATCGGGATGCCAACTAAGTGGATCCTCAGTGTCTCTAACCATTACCTTCATCCATGGCGGGGTATAAAAAACTCCATTGCCTTTAGAATAGGCCTGGGACAATAATTCTGTCATGCCATATTCAGAATGTACAGTTGTAATCCCGAATCCCATTTTTATCTTATCGTGAAGTTCTTCGCGTATTAATTCCTTCCTCCTGCCTTTCATGCCCCCTGTCTCCATGATAACAGTATTTTTTAATTGAAAGGAAGTTACCTCTGCCATATCGAGCAAGGCAAAGGAAACACCAATTAGTAAAACAGTTACTCCCTGGGAATCCAAACGCTTTATTTTTTCTGCCAGAACATCCCTATCCTCTAAGTAAAAACCACTCTCAGGATGATCGCTTAGTTGAATAAGATCATGTACCATATAAACCAGGGACGATCCCTCTCTTTCTAAATAAGATGGAAGCAAAGCTAGAATACAATACTCTTTTACATTGCCATAAAATAGCTCAAATCCTGTCCGAAAACTTTGTTGGTACAGAGATATTTCGGGTACATAATGTTTACTGAGCTTGCTAGCTGTAGTGCCACTGCTGCTAAAGACAACAGATGGAGTTTTATTAGTGCTCACCACTTGTTTGGTGCGAAAGAATTCAATAGGCAAAAAAGGTATGTCTTCAATGTGCTTCACCTGGGAAGCAACAACGCCAAGAAAGTCACAGAAATCATGATAGACCTTATTATTCCTGTACTGATAATTGAAAACTTCAAGTGCGTAAGAAGAAAACTCTTGACTATTTTTAATATCGAAAAAATTGGTTGGGTCCATGGGGAACGGTACTCCTGCAAAAATAGGTAAAATATATACCCTTTAAAGAAGGCTGATCAAAATGAACAAAGTAGAATTTGTCTTTATTTTACGACCAATTTCCTGGTCATGGATTTTTGTCTCTCTGTTACCTGCAAGACATAAACTCCCGGAACCAATTGTGAAATGTTAAGTGTGTTTGTTGAGATTCTATCTGTAAGCACTACTTCCCCAAGAACGTCGTAAACGGTAATAATTTTGGTGTCGTTGTAATCTGAAGAAATATACACCGCATCGCCGTAAACAGGATTAGGGTACAACTTAAAATTAGGAATCTCATGTGACGAGGCAGAAACCAAGATTTCTTTATCTTGCCCGTAACTCCACACAGAGATAAGCAAAAAAGAGGCTAAGTAGAGTATTTTCATCAATATTGATTTGGGATCAATACTTAAAAATAGTTCAAGGACTTAGGAATGCCTAGAAATTGTTGTGAACTAAATAAAAATGTAGGTGAAAATTTTAAAGGTGGTAATTCGTCGATAAAATGAATCTTTTTATCGATCAAGACAATTAGAAAAAATAGAGGTAGTGAGTTGTTAACTTTGTAAGAATGAAACTATTTAACGATCAATTTACGTGTGGCTACCTTGTTTTTTTCAAAAACACGAAGTACATATACCCCTGCATCCAGATCCGTTAAATTGAGTTCCTTGCCCAGAATGGTTGTTTCAATGACCAAAGTGCCTAAAACATCGAAGATCATTACTTTTTTTGGAGCATTGGCCTGGGTTTCAATATATACTTTGCCATTAACAACAGGGTTTGGATATAAGGTAAAACCTGCTATGTCTCCCGGGTTAACTTGCTTATCCTGTGCAAGTCCGGAAGAGAAAATCAATAAAAAAGCCAGTAGGTAGAATTGCTTCATACAGAAGGGGTTACATAGATCTGTAAACAAATATACTTGTTTTAGTTATTCGATATCCTCAGAAGGTCTATTCTGATTAAGAAAATCGATGAAATGCATCTTTATTAACATTTAGAGCATTAATCATTCCATTTTTAGATGTTTTTTGAATTCTTTTTTAAGAAAAATGTCTACCCTTTTAATTTGGAATCAGATCTAATGTTATAAAATTGTTATGTTCGCTAATTAAAGCTGATGTTTTCAAGGAGTGTGTGATTTATTTATACTTTTGAAAGGATCACTAAAGTTGTAACCAATGAAGAAGCAAGACATCCGAATTCTCCTTGTTGACGATGAGCCAGATATCTTGGAAATTTTAAAGTACAATTTAACTTCGGAGGGCTATCAGGTTTCAACTGCAAAAAATGGCATTGAAGGGGTAGAGAAAGCAAAGAAAAAAAAGCCTCACCTAATCATTTTAGATGTGATGATGCCAGAGATGGATGGGATAGAGGCCTGTGAAAAAATCAGGAATACGGAAGGACTTAAAGATACTATCATAACATTCCTCACTGCAAGGGGAGAGGACTATTCCCAGGTAGCCGGTTTTGATGCCGGGGCAGATGATTATATTACCAAACCTGTAAAGCCAAAGGTGCTGATGAGCAAGGTGAAAGCCTTATTAAGGCGACTCAAAGAATCAGAGGAGCCCCAATTGGATATTATGAAAGTTGGGAATATTGTCATTAACAGGGAAGAGTACAAAGTGGTAAACAAAGGCAAAGAAATTATCCTGCCACGTAAAGAATTTGAATTGCTATCGCTTTTAACCTCTAAACCAGATAAGGTATTTAAAAGGGAAGTTATTCTCGATAAGGTTTGGGGTCAGGAAGTGGTTGTTGGTGGGCGCACAATAGACGTCCATATTCGTAAATTAAGAGAAAAGATCGGTGATCACCATTTCAAGACCGTGAAAGGGGTGGGCTATAAGTTTGTATTGTAATGGCCATTAAACTAAGGAAATCTTATAAATTTGCTTTCAGATCTTCCTTGTATATAACGGTTGTTCTCAGCTTATTCATTTTAGGTGTTACCTACTTTACTGAACTTTGGAAATATTGGCCATTCATCGTCCTATTTGTACTCCTGCTTTATGGTATTTCTTTTATCATTATACAAATCAGGGTAGAAAAATTTATTTATAAGAGAATCAAGAAAATTTACGACGATGTATCTCTTCTAGAGTCCTCCTCTTTTACCTCCGGGCCCATTACAACAGACATGGCTACGCTTACCTCAGAAATTGAGAAGTTTGCAAAAGACAAACGAATAGAGATCGATACGCTAAAGATCAGAGAAGAGTACCGGAAGGATTTTTTAGGGAATGTTTCCCATGAACTAAAGACACCGCTATTCACCGTTCAGGGTTATATCCTAACATTGCTCGATGGAGCCCTGGAAGATAAAAAAGTTAGAAAGAAATATCTGCAACGAGCTAATAAGGGAGTAGAGCGCCTTATCTATATCGTAAAAGATCTTGATCTGATTACCAAGTTAGAAGTAGGCGATCTGAGTTTGGAGATAAGCAGTTTTGACATCATAGAACTCATTAAGAATGTCTTTGATCTATTGGAGATGAAAGCGAGTCGAAGAAATATTGGCCTCACCTTCGATATGGATTATAAAACTCCTGTTTATGTATGGGCCGATCGTGATAAGATTCAGCAGGTCATTACAAACCTGGTCGTTAACTCTATAAAATATGGTCTTCCGGGTGGCACTACAGAAGTTAGTGTTGAAAACCTCATAAAGAATAAGGTCATTGTTCGTGTCACGGATAATGGTGAAGGAATACCAGAATCACATATTCAACGGATCTTTGAGCGATTTTACAGGATAGATAAGAGCGGAAGTAGAAAAGAAGGAGGTTCTGGTCTGGGCTTATCTATCGTTAAACACATCATAGAAGCACATGGTGAAAAGATCTATGTGGAAAGTGTGGTAGATGTGGGATCTGAATTTTCATTTACTCTTGAAAAATCGAAGAAACAGTCGGCGTAATCCACCCCCTCATCTGACGAATTCCTTAGCTTTGTGATAAATCAAATCCTGTATTTCTGTGGGGAGTAAGAATAAATTAAAACGCTTTAAAGAGAACGAGGCTTTTGAGAATGTAATACAACCTCAAAGAGATGAAGTACTTTCCGGTTCTTTTTCACTCAAAGGCAAATGGGCAACATTTTTTGGAAATACAAATCCCATAGTACTCGAACTTGGCTGTGGAAAAGGGGAATATACCGTTGAATTGGCAAAACTTTATCCAAATAAAAATTTTATTGGAATAGACATTAAAGGAGCACGCCTATGGAGAGGTGCTAAGACGGCCCTGGAAAATTCTCAGAAGAATGTAGCTTTTTTAAGATCACAGATATCTTTGATCGATCAACTTTTTGCGGCTAATGAGGTGTCTGAAATATGGATCACCTTTCCGGATCCCCAAATAAAATTTAAACGAACCAAGCACAGACTAACCAATATTGAATTTCTTGAAAAGTATAAGAGCATTCTGCAAGAAAACGGAATAGTTCACCTAAAAACAGATAGTGAATTTATGCATGGCTATACTTTAGGACTTTTACATGGCTTAGGATTAGACATACTTTACGCCAATCACGATGTCTATAGAAATGAAGGGAGCCCAAAGGAGGTCATGGGGATACAAACCTTTTATGAAAATCAGTATCTTGAGAAAGGAAAACCAATCACCTATTTAAAATTCAGGATCGCATCTGTATGACCCATCTACTCATTCTATTTTTTGTGACTTTTTCGGCAGCCTTTATGGCAACAGTTCCGCCGGGTCTTCTAAATATGAATGCAGCTAAAACAAGCGTGGAAAAAAGCAAGAATAATGGCATTATTTTTAGCCTTGGGGTTTCTACTATGATCATGATGCAGGCCTATATTGCCGTGCTCATTTCAAAATTCCTTTTTAATAATCCGGAGATCATTGATCTATTAATGAAAATAGCACTAGGGATCTTTGCATTCTTAGCTGTTTACTTTTTTGTAATGGCCAAAAAAATAAAGCCGAATAAGATCCGAATTGTAAAAATGAGCAAGAAGAATAGCTTCTTTAAGGGGATGTTGTTGGCAGCACTTAATTTATTGACTATTCCTTATTACAGTGGACTTAACGTAATGTGGAATGCCTCTGGCTGGATCAAATTTCAGGTATGGGATAT
>CBDUON010000009.1:0-29600 GCA_965368835.1 uncultured Eudoraea sp.
AAAGAACTGATTAAACAATTAATGATCTTCCCAGATACCATTTCACAGGCTGCTGTGCAATACAGTCCGGCCTTGGTAGCCAACTATACCTATGATCTTGTAAAGGAATTCAATTCCTTTTACCAGCAGGTGTCTATTTTGGGCGAAGAAGATGAAGAGACTAAAACCTTTAGAGTATTGCTCTCGGAAAAGGTAGCGGAGGTTATTAAAACCGGATTCAGCGTTTTAGGTATAGAGGTCCCGGATAGAATGTAGTTGTAATATGCCAATACCATACTAAAAACTGATCCTGAAGCTTACATTTGGGGTTAGGCCAAGTGAAATACTTTCAATAGTTTCTATTTCATCCTGGTCATTTAATCTGTAGTAGGTGTTGAGCACATTGCGTTTTCCCAGCAAATTAAGGACCGAGGCTCCTGCCGTTGCTTTTACTGTTTCTCCAAGCTGGAAGTTATAGATCAGTGACGCATCGGCCCTGAGATAATCCGGCAGCCTGCTGCTGTTGGGACTTTGATAATTTATGGTATTAGGAAAAACGGTGATATTTATGGCACCAAATCCTTCCCGTGGTTCTGTATACGGTTTACCGGTTCGGTAATTTAGTCCTATCCCCAGTTTTAAATTCCTGTAGTTATAGGTACTGGCCAGTGTAAGTGTATGCCTGATGTCCAGGTTATTTGGAAATTCATTGGGAGTAATGTCCTCAAAATAATACGTATTCTTATTATAGGCGTAACTAAGCCAGCTGCTGAATCTGGCATTCTTGTAATTCACTAGAAATTCGGCACCTTTAATTGTGTAGCTGCCAATCTCGCCATCAAATTGATCTTCGTTCTGAAATCCCTGGGTTGCAGTGCTTACTCCTTTTACTTCTTTGTAGAATCCTTCGAGACCAATAAACCATTTATTGCGGTCATAGTTGAATCCCAAAGAGCCTTGCTTGCTTTTGGTGATGGGCAGGCTATTATTATCGGAAAGGATCCAACGGCGCTTTTCTATGCCCAGGAAGTTCTGTTCCAGATCAATGATTTGATTGGTAGTCTGGTTCTTAAATTCTCCTTGAAATTCTACCCGAAAATCTGGGAGAAGAACATAGCTAAGATTGATCCTTGGTTCCAGGATCAAAGCATCAAAAGTATTCAGATTCTCAATATAGTTTAATCTGGCTCCTCCTGTGAAATCTACTTTTTCATCAGGCGAACTGTATTGCAGCTCAGTAAACAAGGCGTGTGTTCTAATTACTCCCTTAATATTACTATTAAAAGGAGGTTGAGTAACATCAGTAAAGTTTGTGATCCCTACTTCTGTAAATTGGTATCCATTGTTGGTGATTAGGTCATCAGAAAGTTTGTAAGAAGTGGCTGCTTTTACGGAGGATTCTACTACCTGATTATTCTGAAAAAGAGATTGTTGTCCGTTGCCTTCAATATTTTCAGCATCCAGATTATACCTGGTATAATAGGCATTTACCCGTGTTGAGAATCTATCTGTCCAGCTACTCTCTACTCGGCCTCCAAAAGAAAAATTTGTCTGATCTAATAGACTTTGATTGCTTCTGCCTGTATTCTCATCCGTTTCCAGGTAATCAAGATTATTATTGATATTAATAAAGCTTACTCTTAGCTTGTGATACCTATTAAAATCATAAAGTAATTTGCCACTAAAATCGTAGAAGTAAAAATTCTCATCTCTGCTAATAGGGTCATCCGCTCCGGATCCGCCTCCTTTTACTTTGGTATCCTGAAAGGCACGGTTAAAGAACTGATTATACGTAGGCGTATTTAGAAAATCGGTAACCGAGCGCCTTGCAGAAAATTGTACAGCCAGCTGTTCTGTAATGGGTACATGTCCAAACACATCCCCGCTGATTAGATCAAAACCGGCCCCTCCAAAAATATGATCCTGAACCTGGTCTTTAGTTTCCATGCTAATAATGCCACTTACGCCATCACCATATTGGGCACTGGTGCCGTTCTTTATAACGGTCACCTTTTCTGTGAGGTAAGGGTTAAAGGCCGAGATAAGTCCAAAGAAATGTCCGGATTGATACATTTTTATACCATCCCAAAGAATAAGGTTTTGGTCATTGGTACCGCCCCTTATATTAATATCAGATACAGTCTCATCAATACTTTTGATACCGGGTAAAGCTTGTACGGTCTGCAGGATGTCTGGTTCCAATAATCCCGGAAGGATCCCAAAGTCTTCTACATTGAGCAGGATACTTCCATCGGTTTCACGGCTAAGTCCGGTAGTTAAGAACTGATACACCACAACCTCTTCCAGTTCCTGATAATTCAGGCCAAGCAGGATAGGTTTACAGGGTTTATTACCAACAAGATCCTCTGCTTTTATAAAGCGGGTCTTAAATCCTAAAAAACGAATACGGATACTGGCATTTCTAGGGATATTGGATAAAGTGAATTGTCCCTCAGGATCTGTTATGATCGCCACATTACTCCCCAGAACCTCCACGGAAGCACCGGGGATATTGTTTTCGCCAAAATTATTGAGTACAACACCACAAATATCAACAGTAACGCTTTTTGTAATGGTATAGTAACGCTCCGAAAGTTTTTGGATACGAAGTTGTGTTTCTTGTCTTAGCGTTTCTAGAATTTCCTCAAGATCAGTGACAGCAGGGGGTTGAAATTGTAACAGTTCAAGATCTTCATCTACATAAGAGAATTTAATATTGAATTGCTGCTCTAAGTTTTGAATATAGGGGATAAGAGCTACCTTATTATTCTCCTGGGCCCATCCCATAGAAAGGACCCAAAAAAGAATCAAAAAGCAAGATGCGATTCTCTTAAGGTGCGTTTTCTGCATAGAAGAGTACTTTATTCTTCTCCAAGGTATAGCTTATTTGAGAAGGAGTACTTATACTCTGTAACGCCAAATTTATGTTTGTGTTGCTAAAAGTACCGGTAAAAAGTTGGTTGAGATCTACATTCTTAGTTTCAACCTTAACATTGTACTGTCTTTGAAATTCATTCAAGACATAGGTAAGGGGAATACTTTTAAAACTACTTTCATTATTTACCCATGAGGGTACTGAGTTGAGCGGAGCTTCAACAGGCACTATACGCTCGTTGACCACTAAAAAAGACGTTCCTGCGGGTAGTTTTTCTTCCTTCCCCTGAAAGGTTACACTAACGAGTCCTTCATAACAGGTAACTTCAAAAAAGCCTTTTCTGCTTTCTACATTAAATTGTGTCCCCAGTACACTTACGGTACCAAGATCTGTTGTAACGGTAAATTTCTTTCCCTTGGCTACTTTAAAAAAAGCTTCTCCCTCCAGGGATAATGCACGTTCAGAATCCCATTTTCGTTCACTGTAGGAAAGTTTAGATTCTGCATTGAGCAAGACTTCTGAAGCATCGGGTAAAACTATTTCTGTACGTTGGGCATATTCAGTTGAAAAGGTCTCATTAAGTGAGGCGATATAAAAATAAGTGGCCGCAAATAAAACAGTTACAGCTGCTGCAATACGCATTAAGTATTGAGCCGGTCTCATTTTGATGACCTTAGTTTCTTTGTTTAATTGACGCGATTTGAAATCACCAAGGGCCTTCTCCATATCGAAAGTAGGAGCTTCCAGGGCATCGGAGGCGCGAACGATCTTTTGATAGGAGGCGTACTCCTCAGATCGCTTAAAGGAAGCTAATTCCTCCTCGCTTAGTTCGTTATTGAGCCATTTGGCCAGGTAATTTTCTTGCATGATTTCTACTCTTTACTCCTTAATAACACTTTGAAAGCAAAATACCCTACCATTGGTCGATATTTTTTTACTAGCTATTAGAAACACAAAGGTTTCAGAGGGCCAGGACAATTTATTTAAATTCCATCTATCTTGGCTCTCAGGGTCTTTAGGGCCAAATGCATTCTTTTCTCAATGGCTTTGACACTAACGCCTTCCATTTCAGCGATCTCTGCGTATTTCTTCCCGTCTATTCGGTTGAGAAGAAAAACGGTTCTTTGATTTTCCGGAAGACTATTCAGGGCTCTGTCTAACTTTTCTTTGAACTCTTTTTCTTCCATCAGGAATTCCGGCGATTCCTGAGAGACCTTTGGGGCCTTATCCGCATATTTCAATCGAACCTTCTCGGCCTTTAATACATTTAGATATAAATTATTGGCCACCTTGTATACGAATGCCTTTGCCTTTTCCGGGGCAACCTTGGCGCAATTCTCCCAGAGCTTTACAAAAGCTTCTTGTACAGCATCATAGGCCTTTTCCTCATTACCATATTTATAATATATATAGTTAAAGATCGTTTTAGAATTGGAATTGAAGATAGCGTTGAAGACTTTCTCTTCACAGACATTATCCATAGTGTGCCCCTCTTATATAATAGATTAGGTCCAAAGATATTTTAAAAAAAATAAAAAAACGGGTAGGGTATTTTAAAAGAGAGGTGTTATAGAAACATACGAACAACAAAAAATCCAAATCGTTATGAAAAATGTTTTTAAGTATCCAGTGTTTTTGTTGCTGTTTATGGCAACGCTGATGGTTACTTCTTGTCAGGAAGAATTTGAAGAATTACCACAACCAGACGAGCAGCAAACCATTATGGCCAGTTCTTCAACGGCCAAATTAATTGAAAGGACCTCATCTAATGATGGCTCCTTTGACAATATTGTAGATGGTGCTAGCTGTATTGCGCTAGATTTTCCATATACTGTTGAGGTAAACGGGATTCAGATTACGATCGATTCTCGCGAAGATCTAGAACTTATTGAAGAGATCTTTGATGCCATAGATGACGATGTCAATATTCTTGATATCATTTTCCCTATTACCATTACTTTAAGCGATTTCACGAAAATTGAGATCAACAACAAGGAAGATTTGCGTGCTCTTGCAGAAGAATGTATGGAAGGTGGAGAAGACGATGATATTGAATGTATAGATTTCGTCTATCCTATCACCCTGTATACTTTTGATATCAATGAGCAACAAACAGGAAGTGTTACTGTTCATAGTGATGAAGAATTAAGATTGTTCTTCAAAGGTCTGGATGAAAATGACCTGATCAGTATTGATTTCCCTGTAACATTAAAATTGTATGATGGTACCACTGTAACTGTGCGCAGTAATGCCGAATTAGCTATGGCTATTGAAAATGCCAAGGATGCTTGTGATGAAGATGATGACGATGATTATAATGATGACGATTTTACACTGGAAAGATTTAACAATCTAATTACAGAGTGCCCATGGTTGGTGCGTGAAGTTGAACGCGATGCGGTTAATCAGACAGATCAGTACTTTGAGTATTTGATGAACTTTACCGAAGATGGTGGTGTAACTGTGAAAGACAGACAAGGAAATGTACTTAATGGTATGTGGACCAGCAGACTTACGGACCATGGAATCTTATTGAATTTGGAATTTGATATACTGGTAGATTTCAATCTGGAATGGTTTGTATATGAAATAGAAGAAGGAAAGATTAAATTATATGCCGAAGGCGGAAACAAGATCATCCTTAGAAATGCCTGTGATGTATATAATGAAGATCCTAACACTTTACGTGAGATCCTTACAGAATGTGCCTGGGTGATCAAAAAAGTGAAGAACAATGGTGATGAAATTGACAGATTGCTTGGATATGAGTTTAAGTTCATGGCCGAAGGGGTAGTTACCTTAAGTAATGGAGTTAATACTTCTACCGGATCCTGGGTGATCACAACCAATGCGCAAGGCAGACTTGTTATGGGTCTTACGTTTGGAGAGAATATGGATGATCCCAACAGGCTGGATCCTAATCCAAATGAGGTGTATTTTGAATGGTTGCTAAGTGACCTTAGAAATGACCGATTGAAATTTGAGATCGAAGGAACAGCTTATGAATTGGTCCTGCAGAGAGTATGTGAAGATGCTCCTAACACTCCTGATGGTGATGTACTTGAAATACGCAATGTGATGATGGGCGGAGATTGGGCAGTTGCTCAGTATATGAATGGTGAAGTAGATGAAACTCAGAATTACCTGCAGTATACATTTGCCTTTCAGATGGAAAATGTGATGGGTATCACTACGGGTGAGATGGGAACTACTCAGGCCGGTGTATGGCGAGTACTTCGCAACAGCGACGGAAAACTTAAGGTGTACCTGAATGCCGGTATAGTAGGTGATCTGGCAGAACTTACAGAAGATTGGGACTTTGTTTCAATGGAAAGTAACAGAATAGAGCTGAAAAGCTATAACGATACGAACGCAAGCTACGATGTGTTGGTTTTTGAAAAACCATAAACAGACCTTTATTGCCCCTATTCTTTAAAAAAGGGCCACTTCTCTGAGAAGTGGCCCTTTTTGTTGTTATATTTTTAGGGCTACACTTCCATGATCTCATTCCAATTGTTAAATTTGCATTTCTCATAAATGTAAAGCTGATATGTTCGATAATTTAAGCGAAAAACTGGATAAAGCCTTACATGTCCTCAAAGGACATGGACAGATCACAGAGATCAATGTGGCTGAGACCACCAAGGAAGTGAGAAGGGCTTTATTGGATGCGGATGTAAACTTTAAGATCGCCAAAGAGTTTACGAACAGGGTCAAAGAAAAAGCACTTGGGCAAAACGTGCTGACTACCCTACAGCCGGGACAGTTGATGGTTAAGATCGTTAAGGATGAACTTACCCAATTAATGGGTGGAGAAGCTGAAGGCATAGATCTTTCCGGAAACCCATCCGTTATTTTAATGGCCGGTTTACAGGGTTCGGGTAAAACCACCTTTTCGGGAAAACTCGCTCATTACCTCAAGACAAAGAAAACGAAGAATCCACTATTGGTAGCCTGTGATGTATATCGCCCGGCAGCCATAGATCAGCTTCATATAGTAGGGGACCAAATAGATGTTCCTGTTTTTTCAGACAAAGAAAATAATGATCCGGTATCATTGGCGAAAGCTGGTATTGCGCATGCCAAAGCTAACGGGCATAATGTGGTCATCATAGATACTGCAGGTAGATTGGCTGTTGATGAACGAATGATGAACGAGATATCGGACATACAAAAAGCCATCAGCCCTCAGGAGATCCTTTTTGTTGTAGATGCCATGACCGGGCAGGATGCGGTTAATACGGCCAAAGCATTTAACGATGTTCTGAATTTTGACGGAGTGATCCTTACCAAGTTAGATGGGGACACCCGGGGCGGGGCGGCTATATCTATCAAATCTGTGGTTAATAAGCCTATAAAGTTTATTGGTACAGGAGAAAAAATGGATGCTCTTGATGTCTTTTATCCGGATAGGATGGCAGACAGGATCCTCGGAATGGGAGATGTTATCTCACTTGTTGAAAGGGCGCAAGAACAGTTCGATGAGGACGAGGCTCGCAAGATCCAGAAAAAAATAGCAAAGAATACGTTCGGTTTTGATGATTTTCTGAAGCAGATACAGCAGATCAAAAAAATGGGAAGTATGAAAGACCTCATGGGAATGATCCCAGGGGCAGGCAAGGCACTCAAAGGAATGGATATAGATGATGATGCTTTTAAGCATGTAGAGGCCATCATTCATTCTATGACACCGGAGGAACGCTCCAATCCTTCCAAATTAGATGCCAGCAGAAAAAAACGCATTGCAAAAGGCAGTGGTCGTACAGTTCAGGAGGTAAACCAACTCCTTAAACAATTCGATCAAATGGGGAAAATGATGAAGATGATGCAAGGTGGCGGCGGTAAAAAGATGATGCAGATGATGAGCGGCCTAAAAGGGTAGTATTCCTCATTGTAATAGCATCCGAATTCTTTGCTCATTTAGTATATATGAGCAACTTAATAAATACAGCGGTATGACCATTCTAGACGGTAAAAAGATCTCTAATCAAATCAAAGATGAAATTGCCACCGAAGTGGCCCTGATGAAAGAAAGGGGAGAGAAGGTACCGCATTTGGCAGCTGTCCTTGTAGGGACAGACGGTGCCAGTCTTACCTATGTTGGTAGCAAAGTTAGATCCTGTAAGCGTATTGGTTTTGAATCTACCTTACATCATTTGCCTGCAGAAACTACGGAAAAGGAATTACTTAAACTGGTCCATCAACTCAATGAAGACCCTAACATTGATGGCTATATTGTGCAATTGCCCTTGCCAAAGCATATTGATGAACAAGAGGTATTGATGGCAGTACATCCGGACAAGGATGTAGACGGATTTCACCCTACTAATTTTGGAAAGATGGCGCTGGATATGGAGACCTTTATCTCGGCCACTCCATATGGAATTATGGAACTTTTGCGCAGATATAAGGTAGATACTGAAGGTAAACATGCAGTTGTTATTGGGAGAAGCCATATCGTAGGAAGGCCCATCAGTATTCTTATGAGCCAAAAAGGAACGGCGGCAAATGCCACGGTAACCCTTGCCCACAGCAGAACCAAGAACATTAAAGAACTCACGATACAAGCAGATATTATTGTTTCTGCTTTGGGTGTCCCTCATTTTTTAAAGGCAGATATGGTAAAACCTGGAGCTGTTATCATTGATGTGGGGATCACCAGGGTTGATGACACATCCAAAGAAAAAGGATACTACATAACAGGCGACGTAGATTTTGAAGCAGTTTCAAAAAAAGCTTCTTATATAACCCCGGTACCTGGCGGAGTTGGCCCTATGACCATTGCTATGCTATTAAAAAACACATTACTCGCTAGGGAACGTCACCGAAAGAATTCGTAATTTGTAAGCCTTATTGATTTTACTTCTCATTTTGACAAAATTTTGTAACAAAAATGGGCAAGAACGGTCTAACCTATACGGACAATTAAACATAACTATACACATGAAAAAAGTAACAAGACAAGTTCTATTCTTCTCTTTACTGGCCATAGCAGCTTGTAAACAGGAAGAAAAGGAAGAGAAACCCCTTACTTCTGGAATTTTAACCGAGTATATGGATACTTCGGTAGAACCAGGAGATAATTTTACCCAATATGTAAACGGTACCTGGCTAAAGAATACCCCAATTCCTGATGATAAAGCATCTTATGGCGTTGCCTACATGGTATATGAAGAATCGGAAGAGAATGTAAAGAAGATCATTGAGGAGTCGGCCGCAGGCGATTTTGCACAGGGATCCGATGAGCAAAAAGTAGGGGACTTGTATCAGTCCTATATGGATTTTGAAAAACGAAATGCTGTAGGAGTTGCTCCATTAAAAGCTGAGTTCGATAAAATAGACGCTATTGGGTCTTATGATGACCTGGCAACTTATTTTGCCTATGCCAATAAGTATAATTATAATGTGCCCCTTGGCCTCTTCATCTATCAGGATTTTAAAGACCCAACGATTTATACCATCTACACATGGCAGGCCGGTTTAGGACTTCCAGACAGGGAATATTATCTAAAAGAAGACGACAGGTCTAAAGAGATACGCGCAAAGTATGTAGCGCATATGGCAAAAATGTTCGATTTGGCCGGACTGGCTAATGCCGAGGCTTCCGCTAAAACCGTAATGGGATTGGAAACCAAATTGGCTGAAAAGCATATGGAAAAAGAGAAGACAAGAGATCTTGTGTCCCTTTATAATATGTTTCCGGTTGATACACTAAGTAATATTATGCCATCCTTTAACTGGACAGCCTTTTTAGGTGAAGCCGGAATGGAAAAACAAGAAAAGTTAGGCGTGTTGATGTTAGATTATACCAAGGCACTAGATAAGATCATCACCGGGACAAATCTGAATACCTGGAAGACCTATTTGAAATGGGGAGTTATAGACGCAAATGCTTCCAGGCTTAATGAAGCCATGGATCAGCAGAATTGGGAATTTTATAGCAAAGAGCTTAACGGAACCAAGGAACAAAGACCATTATGGAGACGTGGAGTTTCTGTGGTTAACGGTACTATGGGAGAAGTAGTTGGGAAGGTGTATGTAAAAAAACACTTCCCACCAGAAGCAAAGGAACGTATGGAAGCCTTGGTGCAAAATTTACTAAAGGCATACGAAGCAAGTATTAACGAGCTCGATTGGATGAGTGAAGACACCAAAAAGGAGGCCCTGGATAAGTTGAGTAAGTTTACGCCCAAGATTGGGTATCCGGACAAATGGAAGTCATATGATTTTGAAATAAAAGCAGATGATCTTTTCGGAAATACCATGAATTCCAGACTTTATGAATACAACAGAGAGCTGGCAAAATTAGGACAGCCTATAGACCGCGATGAATGGGGGATGACCCCACAAACCGTGAACGCATATTACAACCCAACCTTAAACGAGATCGTTTTCCCGGCTGCAATACTTCAGCCGCCATTCTTTGATCTCAATGCTGAGGATGCCGTAAATTACGGTGCCATTGGGGCCGTCATAGGCCATGAGATTGGTCATGGTTTTGATGATACAGGCAGTACATTCGATGGTGATGGGGCCATGCGTAACTGGTGGACAGATACGGACAAAGAAGAATTCAAAAAACGGACTACCGCTTTGGTAGAACAGTACAACTCATACGAAGTATTGCCAGGACTCAATATTAACGGGGAATTTACCCTGGGAGAGAATATTGGTGACCTGGGAGGTCTTAGCATAGCCCTAAAGGCGTATAATATGTCGTTGGATGGTGCTGAAGGACCGGAAATGGATGGATTTACAGCAGAACAACGTGTATTTTTAGGATACGCACAGGCCTGGCGTTCTAAAACAAGAGATGAGGCCATTAGGGTTCAGATCAATACAGATCCGCATTCCCCGGCAGATTACAGGGTAAATGGCATAGTGCGGAATGTTCCTGAATTTTATGCTGCCTTTGATATACAAGAAGGAGATAGCCTGTATCTGGCACCTGAGAAAAGGGTGAAGATCTGGTAGTATTGTAAAAAATAAATGGAATAAAAACCCTCCTTTTGGAGGGTTTTTTAGTTGGGTACCGAATGATCCTTCACAACCCCCTGTACAGAATCTGTAGGGGTAAGGATATCTATATCAGCACTGCCTTCGTCGTTAGTACAACTCCAGGTGCAGATAATTGAAAGGATTACCAATAAGAAATAAATAACATAAGGCCGTTTCATAGCTCAATAATTTAGTAGGTGTGATTACCGAGATTGTGATTAATTAGAACGAATAATAAAGCCCTTTGGTATTGGAAGCCTAGGTCAAAATATGTACCTTTTGTCGAAAATATTCCGACCAAATGAATCGTACTCACTTATTATTATCCCTGTTTTTTATCTCACTTATGGCATGTAAGCCACAGGATGACCCCTTGAATATGGCCGATATTAGTATTTCTTTCCCTACTTCTGTTAGTGAAGGACCCGAAGATGGCAGGCTGTTATTAATGTTCGCAAAGACCAACGACAGAGAGCCCAGATTTCAGATCAATGATGGTCTTACGACCCAACTTATCTTTGGGATGAATGTGGACAAAATGGAACCGGGGAAATCTCTTGTATTCAAGAAAGAGGCCTTTGGGTATCCTAAGCCTTCACTTAGTGAGGTGCCACCCGGGGAGTATTGGGTGCAAGCTTTGCTGCATGTTTACGAGACCTTTAATCTGTCTACAGGGCACACAGTAAAACTACCTATGGATAATGGGGAAGGACAACAATGGAACAGATCTCCCGGTAATTTGTACAGCACACCCTTTAAAATTACAGTATCGGAAAGTGGCTTTGAAGCTATGGACATCGTAATGGATCAGAAAATACCGCCTATTGAAGAACCTGAAGACACAGAATGGATTAAACACATCAAAATAAGATCGGAAAAACTTTCGGAATTCTGGGGTCGCGACATGTATCTGGGAGCGCATATTTTGTTACCTAAGGGTTTTAAGGAGCACCCGGAGGCAAAATATCCACTGATGATATTTCACGGACATTTTCCCGATGATTTTGGCGGTTTCAGAACGCAACCACCAGATCCCAACCTCACCCCTGAATATTCAGCCAGATTTGATTTAGAGGGATATAATATTATACAGCAACAAGAGGCCTATGATTTTTATAAACGGTGGAATGAACCCGATTTTCCCAGATTCATCATTATTGAGATACAGCATCCTACACCTTATTACGATGATTCGTATGCCGTAAATTCGGCCTCACAGGGCCCTTATGGCGATGCAATTACCTATGAGCTTATACCGCACATTGAAAAGGAATTTCGCGGTTTAGGCGAAGGCTGGGCCCGTTTTCTCTATGGAGGTTCTACCGGAGGGTGGGAGGCCCTTGCAGTACAGGTAAAATATCCTGAGGAGTACAATGGATGTTTTGCAGCCTGCCCCGATCCAATCGATTTTCGGGCGTATTGCTTAACGGATATTTATAAAGATGAGAATGCGTATTACTACAAAAGCGACTTTAAACAGTTAGAGGTGCCTGCACATCGGGATTATCTGGGGCAGTTACAGGGAACCGTAAAAGGGAATAACCATATGGAACTGGTATTAGGGGACAAGTCGCGTTCTGGGCAGCAGTGGGATATATGGGAAGCTACCTATTCCCCTCAGGGAGCAGACGGCTACCCGCAGCGGATCTGGGATAAGATGACGGGAGACATAGACCATGGCGTGGCAGAATATTGGAAAGAGAACTATGATCTGCGGTATATTTTGGAACGCGATTGGGATAAACTGGGTGATAAGCTGAAAGGGAAGATCCATATTTATTGTGGAGACATGGATAATTATTACCTCAACAATGCGGTTTATCTCATGGAAGATTTTCTGGAGAACACCTCAGATCCGTATTATGAAGGTGAAGTACTTTATGGCGACCGGGCAGAACACTGCTGGAATGGAGATCCGGACCAGCCCAATGCTATCAGCCGACTGAGATATAACAGTATGTATGTGCCCAAGATCATGGAGCAGATTGCTAAAAGCGCTCCGAAAGGCGCCGACCTAAGCAGTTGGAGATATAAATAGTGGAAAAGGAAATTCAACCAACAAATTAGCCTGGTTTGTATTCGCTAAAACATATTCTGTAATAGATAGCGAGTATGGTCTCCTTACACAAAGAAGGGTGGCCTAATTAATGAGCATTCTCTGGACCATTGGTTTTTATGGCCAAATACTTTTAGGATGAAGGGTTAAATGCTGTAGTAATAAGCACCAAACCCTTGAACTACGAACTTCTATTTCGCTGATAATAAGAGAAGGATTATTCATACATTTATAACAAACAAGCGAGGTATAAATAAATGTAATATCAGCCTTTTTTAAAACCTAACAACTCAATTAATTCTATCCATTATGACAACAACACTAATTCTTCTTGGCCTACTCGTTTTGATCGTAGTTTTCCTTATTGGAATCTTCAATCGTTTTGCAAAAAATAGGAATGTCGTAAATGATGCTTGGAGTAATATTGACGTTGCATTGAAACGGAGATATGATTTAATTCCCAATCTGGTGGAAACCGTTAAAGGATATGCAAAACACGAAAAATCAACCTTGGAAGAGGTGATTAAAGCGCGTAACGCGGCCATGGAGGTCCCTAAAGGCGACATTAATGCTCAGATAAAAGCAGAGAATCAGCTACAACAAACGTTGCGCAGTATTTTTGCGTTGAGTGAAGCATATCCCGATTTGAAAGCCAACGTAAATTATCTGGATTTACAGGAAAAATTGAATTTGATCGAGGAAAACCTGGAGCGCAGCCGTCGTTATTATAATGGAAGCGTGAGGGAAAATAACACCTATGGTGAAAGTTTTCCAGGAGTATTGTTTGCAAGTACTTTCAAATATCAACATTTCGACTTTTTCGAAACCGATGAAGTGAGCAAAACCAATGTAAAAGTAGATTTTTCTTAATTATTTGGGGCATTATCCGCCCCTTATAGATCTACTCATCGAAATTATAAAATCGGAATACTGTCATTCTTCTGGTATGGAATAGTGTGAATTGAGGAATAATAAAATTTACGTGATGAAAAAGACTCTTTTGGTTCTTTTCGCAATACTTCCTATATATTTTGGGAATGCCCAGGATTTTACAGTAAACAACTATACGGTTGACATCTACCTCCGTGAGGAAGGCTACTTTGATGTGGTTGAAAATTACGACCTCAACTTCGAAACTTATAAACATGGTATTTACAGAACCATACAAACCAAGTATGACTTCATTGATTCTGAAGGTATAACAGGGAAGAGAAAAATTGAGATAAAGAATATTGAAGTGCCCAATTATAAGTTTGACGCCCCATTCTTCTTTGAACAAAAATTAAGTGATAAAATTGAAATAAAGATAGGGGACGAGGATATCACTCTAATTGGGCCACAACATTATGAAATAAGATATAGAGTTTACAACGCCTTCCTTTTTGAAGCTTCATATATTCGATTTTATTGGAACATAAAACCTGATGACTGGCAGGCAGATTTTCACCAAATAGGATTTAAGGTGCACGTTCCGGAGCAAATTCAACTTAGTGCTGAAAATTACCATGTTTATTCAGGATACACGGGAACTACAGGTGATAGCAAGGACTTTCGGGTGAAATATGAACAGGGAATCTTGACAGCTAATAGCGTGGATAACTATATATCGCACTCTGGGCAAAGTGTTACTGTCCTGGTCAATCTACCGGTTGGTTCTATTGAGGAAATTAAGCCGCTTTGGCCGTTTTGGAGCAACTACGGCTGGCTGTTTATCATAGGGGGTTTACTTAGTGCTTTTTACCTGGTATGGAGCAAATATGGCAAAGACGACAGGGTGATAAGAACCACGAGCTACTATCCACCCGAAAACATGGATCCTGCATTGGCTGGTTTCCTGATCGATGACCGGGCAGACAATTCAGACCTTATTTCTTTAATTCCCTACTGGGGATCCAGGGGATATTTGAGGATGGAAGAGTTACCTAAAAAAGGTTTATTCGGAAAGAAGGATACCAAGCTTATCCGATTAAAACCCTTGCCAAGTTCAGTGCCAAAATATGAGGAGACGATATTTAATGGACTTTTTGGCATTGATCAGGGAACAGAACCATCAGAGGTACTTATTAGTAGCCTGAAAGATACCTTTTATACCAAGATGGCAAGCGCTAGCAGCATTTTAAAGAAAAATGCACAGCCTTATTATGAGGCTGTATCTAAAAGAATTCAGGGTATAACTTTAGGGGTAATAATTATCTTGGCCATATTATTAACTGTGATAGGCCTTTTTGTCTGGGGAATCTTAGCAGCGATAGCTATCCTGATTACATGTGCTATCCTGCTGGTACTGAACAACTATATGGTTAAGAAAAACAGTATTGGCAATGAGGTACTTTCAGAATTAAAAGGGTTCAGACAATTTATTAAGGTGGCCGAAGAAAACAAATTGAAAATGCTATTAAAAGAAGACCCGGGGTATTTTGAAAATACAATGGGCTATGCCCTGGCCTTTGGCATGTTCGAGAAATGGGCTAAAAAATTTGACGCCTTGAACATTCCTCCTCCCCAATGGTACACCAATTCGTCGAATACTACGCTTAGTATGCATAATTTTTCTAGATCGTTCTCTAATTCAATGGCTTCTGCTAAATCCAATATGGTGAGTTCGCCATCCAGTAGTAGTTCTTCAGGCGGTGGCTCATCTGGGGGTGGATTTGGTGGTGGGGGTGGTGGAAGCTGGTAATGCTCCCTTAAATCACATTTGAGTTATGCAGCGTACTAAAATCAGTGTCGTTTTACCTACTTGCTTTTCACCTAAACCAAAATAAATCTAAATGAAATCCACCATAGGTTTACTACTTTTGTCCTTATTATAATGGATTCTGCCCTATGTTGAACCGGAAAAGTAGTGGACAACCTTTACCTGACCAGGAAAAAATTGATGGCCGAAGGCAGCTATGTCAATAATCAATAGAAACATAAATAGACTTGGAAGATGAATTACCGAAAATTTGGACGAACTAATTGGGATGTAAGTGAAATAGGCTATGGAATGTGGGGCATGGGTGGATGGAAAGAGTCTGATGATCTGCTCTCTGCCAAATCCCTCGATCTTGCAGCAGAACACGGGGTAACTTTTTTTGATACCGCATGGGGATATGGTGAAGGACATAGTGAACGATTACTCGGAGCACTTCTAAAAAGACATCCTCAAAAGAAATTATACACGGCCAGTAAGATTCCTCCAAAGAATTTTAAATGGCCGGCAAAGCCTACCTATGATTTTGCAGATTCGTATCCCTCTGCTCATATTTTAGAGTACACCCATAAAACCTTAAAAAACCTGGGGGTAGAACAAATAGACCTGATGCAGTTCCATACCTGGGATGATGTATGGGCCAAAAGAGAGGAATGGCAACGCACCGTGGAAGATCTGAAAACATCGGGAAAGATAGCTGCCATGGGGATCAGTGTAAATCGCTGGGAACCGGAGAATGGAATAAGCACCCTTAAAACGGGTTTAATTGATGCAGTGCAGGTGATCTACAATATTTTTGATCAGGCGCCCGAGGATGTCTTGTTTCCCTTGTGTGAGCGCATGAATATTGGGGTAATTGCCCGGGTTCCTTTTGATGAAGGAACGCTTACCGGCAACATTACAAAAGATACCATATTTCCCAAAGGGGATTGGAGGGGTAGCTATTTTGTTCCGGAAAATTTGATCCCCAGTGCGGAAAGAGCAGATCTGCTAAGACCGTTGGTGCCAGAAGGAATGACCATGGCCGAGATGGCCCTGCGTTTTATCCTTATGAATAAAACCGTAGCTACCGTTATACCCGGGATGCGAAAACAGCGAAATGTGCTGGCCAACGTTCATACAAGTGATGGGAAAGAACTAAATCAATCCCTTTTTAAAGAACTTAGAAAACATCGCTGGGATAGGAAACCCACAGTATGGTCACAATAATTGAGAGAAATGGAATTTAAAAAATTTATCGCACAGGTTGTCATTGCAATGCTCTTGTATGTACTAATTTCTTTGATACTGGAACGTGATTTTTCCACGGAGATCCTATTAAAGGAGTCCAGAGACGGACTCATTTTTGGATTGGTCTACGGGGCCGTGATCTGGATTTGGAACCGTCGTAAAAAAGGTAGTGATTCTTAGGATTATTTGGCAAACAATTGTCCCATATCCTTGAATGCCTTAAATTCAAGGGCATTCCCAGCGGGGTCAAGAAAGAACATAGTAGCCTGTTCTCCCACTTGTCCTTCAAATCTAACGTAGGGTTCAATAATAAATGCAACCCCTTTTTTCTTTAGTTCTTCAGAAAAACTATTAAAGGTATCCCAGGGTAAAACCACTCCGTAGTGAGGAACAGGTACATTTTTACCATCAACCGGATTGGTGTGCAGGTCTTCTTGAGATTTGGGTTTATAGTGAATGACCAATTGATGTCCAAATAGATTGAAATCTACCCAGTGATCACTGCTCCTTCCTTCAGAACAATTCAGAACCTCCCTGTAAAAGGTTCTGCATTCGCTGAGGTTGTGGACAGGGATGGCAATATGAAAAGGAGTAATGGCAGACATAGTCATTTAATTTATGGCAACATTTAAACAAACGTATTTTGAATCAATTGGTGGAAAAATACCTTCCAATTCAATTAAAAGTAAATATTTTCTATGATTTCAGGAAATCAATGATCTGTTCATTTACTTGTTCCTGGTGCATAGAGTGACCCAGTCCCTGAGTTTTAATAAGTTTACTCTTATTCCAATGCGCATGAACTTTTTCAGAGGCATCAAAAGGGGCCACCAGATCTAATTCATCATGGATCAATAACCCGGGGATTGTAATACTTTTGGCGTATTCTGCGGTTGTAAAATCATCTATGCCAAACCCAAAATGTTTTTTGTAATAGGTGTCCAAAGCGTTAAGCACCTTATCATTAAATCCCAGAAGATCCTGATATCGTTTCATCACATCACTAAACTCTGCAGGTGCCCCAATACTTATTACCTTCTTAAGGGGATTACCCGGAAATAGATACTGATGATAGACTGCGGTCATCCCACCGACAGAATGCCCTATTAAATAGTCTGGATTATAACGAGTTACAATGGTTTGAGTGCATTCTGTATATCTAATTACATTAAATAAACTTCCGGAAGAATGGCCGTGAGCAGGAGCATCAAAAGCCAGGACCCCAAATCCTTCTCTTTTTAAATGTCCAATAAGGTTTCTCCAACGAAAGGAATTACTTTCCCATCCGTGAAGTAAGAGAACGGTTTCTTTCTCACCTTGCCAGTAGTACGTTTGCACATTCATATCGCCAACCGTTACCACTTCTTTTTTGGCTTCTTCCAAAAATTCAGTTTGTATAGGGAGTACCCTTCCTTTACGTGGGGAACAAAATAGGGTATATGCCTGATGAGCTACAACTTGTTTGGAGAAGATGGATAAAATATTGAAATAATATCCAATGGCTATTGGTAGTATTGAATTGTAAAGGCTTTTCACTGAAACTTCGTCTTTTACTTAAGATAATTTGGGAATACAAAAAGCGGAAGTTAATTCCAGCCGATCATCATATACTTAATGTTAGCTTTATCCGGGATCTGCACCGCATCAATATCAGTGTTGTTAAAGCGCATTTCGACCGGTAATTCTTCCTTGCTGATGGTGAAGTACAAATCACTATCCTTAAGTAAGATCACTACATTGTTCAGAGAGGTGATCACCTTTTTTATCACGAGTTTGTCCTTTATATCCTTAAACGTGCTTTTTACATTAACCCCTTCTGCTGTGCGATATCTGGGATCATAGATCCTAATGTTTTCAATTATTGGCACGCTGTCATTGGTAGGCGAAATACTAAGAAGGTGGGCACCTCCTTTTTCATAGATCTCTATCTTGGCGGATGCAGTTTCTTCCTGCATGGCAGCTGCAACTCTAACGATAGAATCGTTTGCAAAAATGCTGTCTAGTTGAGCAATTCGGGTAGTTTTTGACAAAGGACCCAAATGATCTTTTGTTATATCAAAATAAGTATCCACCTCATTATTACAAGAAGAAAATATAATAATAAAAAGGCATAGGCCAATTACAGTTCTCATATGGGATTAAGATTATAAATGTTGTAAAATTAGATTAAAAATTACGTCGATATGGCTATGATAAGGCTTTTCTTAAAATACCCATAACACCTCTTATAAAGGTGGCACTAGTAAGAACTTTTATAACAGGATTTTGCCTGGTACTTTTTCGTTGGCTGGTGGTACGAGATCTTGGTGCTTCTTTTGCCTCTGCTTTTTTGGCCACTGTTTCGGCCTTTTCAATTTTCTTATTCAGCATCTCATAAGCACTTTCCCTGTCTATTACCTCATTGTATGCCTCAACCAGTTTGGAATTACTGATCACTTCTTTTAGTTCGTTATTGGAGAGGATATCCATTCTGCTCATTGGGGCCCGTAACATGGTTGCCGCTAGCGGGGTAGGCCTACCTTTTTCGTCCAGGGCACTGATCAACGCTTCTCCTATCCCGAGGGAAGTAAGTACCTCTTTGGTATCATAATAGTCAGATAGAGGATAGTTTTCTGCCGTAAGTTTGATGGCTTTCCTGTCTTTTGCCGTAAATGCTCTTAAGGCATGCTGCACCTTTAACCCTAATTGGGAGAGGACAGCATCTGGAACATCGGTTGGATTTTGAGTAACAAAATATAGCCCTACCCCTTTGGATCTGATCAGTTTTACAATGCTTTCTATCTGATCTAAAAGGGCTTTGGAAGCCTCCTTGAATATTAAATGTGCCTCATCTATAAATAGGATTAATTCCGGGCGATCACTATCTCCCTGTTCCGGAAAAGTGGAATATATTTCGGCTAAGAGGCTGAGCATAAAGGTTGAAAAAAGCTTGGGTCTGTCCTGTATATCGGTAAGCCTTAAAATGCTAATCATTCCACGGCCATTTTCATCTATCCTGGTAAGATCGTTTACATCAAAAGATTTTTCTCCAAAGAACAAATCAGCTCCCTGTTGTTCCAACTCTATCACTTTCCTGAGAATAGACCCCGTTGAACTTGTGGCTATTCTGCCGTAACTGTCTTCAAATTCTTTTTTACCTTCATTGGTAGCATATTGTAGTACTTTCTTAAAATCTTTTAGATCTAATAGCGGTAGTTTATTATCATCACAGTATTTAAAAATCACAGCTACGATACCTTCCTGAGTAACCGAAAGATTGAGGATCCTTGAAAGTAAGATAGGGCCAAATTCAGATACGGTAGCCCTTAACTTTAGGCCGTCCTGCCTGGATAGGGAGAGAATCTCCACAGGAAACTTTTTAGGTGTAAAGGGTAGCCCTATTTTAGTATGTCGCTCATCAATTTTTGGATGTCCCGGACTTGGTTGTGCCAGTCCGCTGAGATCTCCCTTCAGGTCCATTAATAATACAGGGATTCCTTTGTCTGAGAGGTTCTCTGCTAAAACCTGCAGTGTTTTTGTCTTTCCGGTACCGGTGGCCCCCGCAATTAAACCATGTCTGTTCAGGGTTTTTAAGGGGATCTTTACAAATGCGTTGGTAATGGTTTCTCCATTGAGCATGGCTGCACCCATGGAAATATAATCGCCTTTTGTAGTATACCCTTTTTCAATATGTTTGAAGAATTCCTCCCTGCTACTCATTCCTATTAATTTTTGATAAAAATAGGGTAATTTTAAGCAACATTAAAAAAGCTATCATATGAAAAATAATATTCTACTCAGCATTTTCATCCTTGCAGTTTCTTTACAAGTTGTCCGGGCACAGGAAACTTCCGGCATAATTTTTCATAAGTCGCATGAAATAAAAAAACAAACAGCACCTTTTAGCGATGCTGTGGAGGTAGGAAATCTCTTTTTTCTGGCAGGTCAGATCGGAATGGATCACAGTACACGTACCATGGTTGAAGGAGGATTAAAGGCAGAAACAGAGCAAGCTATTAGGAATATACAAGATGTTCTGCAACAACATGGTCTTTCGTTAGATCAGGTAGTAAAATGCACTGTTATCTTAAGCACTATGGACGACTTTACTGCATTCAATGAGGTGTATACAAGGTATTTTACCAAAAAGCCGGCGCGTACAACATTCGCGGCAGCCGGTTTAGCCAGGAATGCCAAAGTAGAAATTGAAGTGATTGCGGCTAAGGAATAGGTGAGGAGCATACAGCTAAAAAAGCCATACCTAAACAACTTAATAGTATCTTTGCGCCATGGTAGAAAAAGATATCATGACGCAGGTAGAGAAAGGCAGAATGCTGCCTCTAATGGAAGAGTTCTATACCATCCAGGGAGAGGGCTTTCACAAGGGCACCGCCGCATATTTTATTAGAGTTGGAGGATGTGATGTAGGTTGCCATTGGTGCGATGTAAAAGAAAGTTGGAATGCAGCTACCCATCCGCCTACGGCCATAGAAAGTATTGCTGCAAATGCAGCTCAGTATTCCAATACTATTGTGGTAACCGGAGGCGAACCTCTTACCTGGGACATGGGCCCATTGACGACACTTCTCAAAGACAAAAATCTAAATACACATATAGAAACTTCAGGAGCGTATCCGCTAACAGGAAACTGGGATTGGATCTGCCTTTCTCCTAAGAAAAATAAAGAGCCAGTAGGCGATATCCATTTAAAGGCTCATGAATTGAAGGTCATCATTTATAACAGGGACGATCTGAGGTTTGCAGAGGAGCATGCGGCAAGGGTAAGTGAACATTGTGTGCTATATCTACAGCCAGAATGGAGTGTGCGGGACAAAGTAACTCCACTTATTGTAGACTACGTAATGAAGAATCCTGCATGGAAGATTTCTCTTCAAACGCATAAATACCTTAATATTCCTTAATAGATCTTCTTTCTTTTAAGAGGTACTGGTAAATAGAAGTGAAGGTGGTGCTTATTGTCCACCATTGGCCTGTAGGTCTAGGATGCATTCTGAATCCAGTCCCGGTACGGCAGCTTTTCCGGTAGAAATACGCTTATTCATCATTCCCAGCAAACCTCCTCCAAATTGAAGTTCGGCACGCATAAGGCAGCCATCAATATCACAATGATGTTCCGCATTGGGGTCTTCATGAGCATTCACCGGTGGCGATCCCAGGTCTACCAAACCTAAAAGATGCCCAAATTCATGGTTCAAGGTTGCGGTTTCAACATCTTCAATGGTAATCTGACTGTTTCCCAGGGCCAGTTCTCTTACGGTAACCTCATAGATAACCATGGAGGTATTTCTATACACAGCACCCAGGGTAACTGTTCCTTCCTGAGGGTCGTCTGTATCAGACGGGGCGTCTGCAAAATAAATGTATATGGCAAGTGTAGAACCGTCATTGTATGCCGTTCTATTCTCAGTTTCGAGGTCTGCGACTTCCTGCAAGCTAAGATCGTTTTCATTTGGGCTGGGTAATTCCAGATACTGTATCTCTATATCTTGTTTAAACGTTCGTTGCTGAAGGAAAGCCTGAAAATTATTCATAGCCTCCGCACTGGGTTGAAACCCGGTAACATAGGCGATTTCGACAAGTAATTTGGTAAACGTATTGTTAGAAAGGATGTCGTTGGCCGAATCACCCGTTGCTAGCAAATTCGCAGTTTTGTCTATTGGATCTGGCGTGGGACCATCAGAATTCTTGGAGCAAGCCGCTACAAGTATCAGACTAAAAAATAAAATATATATCTTTTTCATAGAAAACATTGTTAAAACTATAATATCTACCTTTCTATAACAAGTTAAAGTGCAAAAACCCTACATAAAACGGGTTTTTATCATCTCTATTATTTCTTGAATGTTAATTTAGCCAGGTAGTCGTAATGACTACCCTTCTTTACAAGATCGCATTGAAATCCATGGAATTGTGCTGCTTTAGAAACAGTATTATAATCAATGTATAACCAATCGAAGGGATCACTCTTCAGCTCTTTGTATTGCATTACATAGTTTACTTCTCCATAGTAAGCATCATCAGAAGTATCTAGATATCTTCCGTCTTCAGTTTTCTCGAACATATAGATAATATCACTCGAATCGAAGAGTACTTGTCCGTCCGGATTTAAATGTTCTCTGATCTTATTAAAAAAATCATCAAGTTTACTGAGCTTTCCTGCCAGTCCTATGCCGTTCATAAGGAGTAATAAAGTATCAAATTTTCCACCTTTGTAGGCCCAAAAATCGGATTGAACCACATCTTTTAGACCTCTTTTTTTACATATTTCAATGGCTCCGGCCGATGAGTCCAAAGCGGTAACACTATGCCCCTTTTCAGCAAGATAAAGACTATGACTCCCGGCCCCACACCCTATATCGAGCACACTCCCTTCACAAGCCTTTAAGGCTATTTTTTCCAAGGCCGGCATGGACTTATAATCACGGAATAAATAGGCTACGGGTAGAATATCCACTTCCTGAAGGGAGGAGAAGGTCTTTATATTCTCTTCATGACTATTGTTGTAATAGTCTACTATTGCCTTGCCAAAAACATCGTTCCCCACGGTAAGTGTATTTACTACAAAAGTGGGATATTTGTGTCGTCCATGAAAGTTTAAGATCAATTTATGGAAACTGAAATATTTTAAATCCTATCCTATGAAGGAGGTATTGCAACAACTTCCCCTGAAAGCAAGCGAAAAACAAGCAGAAAATAAAAAGTTTTTCGCTCGACTAAAAAAAAGACCTCCCAAGGATCTGGATTATACTATGAAACAGCTTCATGAGGCAGAGTTCCAAAGAACAGATTGCCTAAGCTGTGCTAATTGCTGTAAGACAACAGGTCCGCTTTTTACCCGGATAGATATTGATAGGATTTCCAAACATCTTAAAATAAAGGCCTCAGTCTTTCAGGAAAAGTACTTGAGAACGGATGAAGATGGTGATGAGGTATTGCAACAAGTTCCCTGTACTTTTTTAGGAGCTGATAATTTCTGCAGCATTTATGACGTAAGACCCAAAGCCTGCAGAGAATATCCACATACAGATCGCAAGAAATTTCAACAACTGGGAGCACTTACTATAAAGAACACTTTTGTTTGTCCGGCAGCATACAATATAGTTGAAGAAATGAAACGCCGAATCAAGGTATAGCAAGGTATACATGCTTTCTTTGAAAATAGTTATTTTTGAGACCATGGAAACCATCATTCACTATTTTGAAACTATCCCCTCCAGTCACAGGAGTATCTTATTGGTTTTGGGGATCAGTTTTTTCTGGTTGCTTGAAGGGGCCGTTCCTCTGTTTCGTTTTCAATATAAAAAGTGGAGGCATGCCTTGCCCAATTTCTTTTTTACAGCCACCACTATTGTGATAAATTTTGCACTGGCATTTCTGCTTTTAAAAACCAGCGATTGGGTGACAGCCAATGATTTTGGGATCATTAATTGGTTGCCGGAAATGCCGCTTTGGGGATATATACTTCTAGGGGTATTATTGCTCGATTTCTTTGGGGCCTATTTGGCACATTATGTAGAACACAATGTAAAATCACTTTGGATGATACATTTGGTGCATCACACAGATCATGAAGTAGATACTACAACGGCTAACAGGCACCACCCATTGGAAAGTCTGATCCGGTTTGTATTTACCTTGGCTGGGGTATTATTAGTAGGGACCCCCATTGGGATTGTAATGTTATATCAATCCTTATCCCTGGTGGCAACACAATTTGGTCATGCCAACATCCGCCTGCCAAGAAAAGTAGATCATGCCATTAGTTGGGTGTTGGTCTCTCCAGATATGCATAAGGTGCATCACCATTATGTCTTACCTTATACAGATTCTAATTATGGGAATATCTTTTCTATCTGGGACCGGATCTTCGGCACTTATATGGAACTAGACCGCGATGCAATTGTGTATGGCGTAGATACCTTCCCGAATAAGGAAGAAAACGGGAGTATCATGGGCTTGTTAAAACAACCCTTTCACAAATATCGCAAGCCTACCGGAGGTACTCCAAACAATTAAGGATATAAAAGATACTTTGCTCTAATCCTGGTAAAATTTTCGAGATCTTCCTGCCAGGTGGCCCTTATCTCGGCCTCATTCATTCCTGCCACTATCTGTTTTTGCAATTGCTCAGTCCCTGCATGTTTACTAAATCCGGAGGTATTAAAAAATTTACTTTTCTCCAGACAATGTTGGTATGCTTTTAATATCCATTCCAGAGATACTTTAGATAATCTGGGCGTCTTGCTGAGATCTTCGCCATAACATTCTGCTCTTAAATGTTTGGGGGTCTTGGCTCCTATGTTAGGTTCAGGGATATAAGTAAAGGGAAACGCGGCCTTATCCAAAAAAGGTGCTCCGTATCGCTGAAATTGAAATTCGGTACCCCGTCCTGCATTGATATTGGTCCCTTCAAAAAGACCAAGGCTTGGATAGAGGTTTATCGCCTGGTCATTTGGGAGATTGGGTGAGGGCCTTATGGGCAAACTATAGGTACTATTATGCGTATAGTTCTTTAATGAAATGACCGTTAATTGTGCTTTCACCTCATTTTTTAACCACCCTTCCTCATTGATCATTTTAGCGTACTCTCCAATGCTCATTGCATAAACCAGCGGAATGGGTGTCATCCCCAGAAAGCTGGTAAATGCAGGTTCCATTGTAGGGCCATCTATATAATGTGCGTTAGGATTGGGCCTGTCTAACACCAGTATTGGGATATTGTTTTCTGCACAGGCCTCCATCACCAATTGAAGAGTTGCGATATAGGTATAAAACCGAACACCTACATCCTGAATGTCGAACACCATCAACTCAATACCTTCCAGATCTTCCTTTGTAGGTTTTCTATGAGCCCCGTATAATGAAATAATTGGCAATCCTGTTTGCAGGTCTACCCCATCTTCTACTTTTTCGCCGGCATCTGCTATGCCCCTAAAACCATGTTCAGGAGAAAATACCCGGGAAACAGAAATATGCAGGCTTAGCAGGGAATCTACCAAATGGGTATAGGCTGGCACATCATTTCCTGTGCCCGTGTCTTTTTTAAATATCACACTTGTTTGATTGGCCACCACGGCAATTTTTTTGTCTTTTAACAATGGCATGTACTCCGCGGTTCTGTTTGCTCCAACAATAATTTGTATGTTGTTTTTAGCCATGTCTGCAGCCAAAGAAGTGTCTTGCATTGCAGCAGTTCTTTGATTCTTACTACCACATGAAATTAATAGCAGAGCAGCCAATAAATAAACCAAAGAAAAAGAATACTGGCCATGCCAATTATTGAGAAGATCTTTTCCCTTGTTCCGAGAAACATGGACAACTAACAGAGGAAAACTGTATTTTTGATTCTTTATAAAAAGCATCGGTTGAATTTAGAATTGTTTATCGCAAAGCGCCTTGTCAAAGGTAAGCAGCATAAAATTAGCATATCTGCCCCGATAATAAAAATAGCTATTGCGGCTATTGCCCTGGGGATATTGATGATGTTGATTGCTATGGCGACAGGTGTTGGCCTAAAATATAAGATCAGAGAAAAGATAGCTGCTTTTAATGGTCACATCCAGATCTATAATTACGACAATAACATCTCGGACGTATCCGTAGTACCAGTGTCTCTGCAGCAAGAATTCTATCCAGATTTTAATTTAGTAGAGGGCGTTCGTCATATACAGGCTGTGGCCACCAAGGCCGGTATTATCAGGACAGAAGACACCTTTGAAGGTATCATTGCGAAGGGAGTAGGCAAGGACTATGACTGGACAGCCTTTGAGGATTTTTTAATAGCAGGTAGTTTGCCTACTTATACTTCAGAACTCAATACGGAGGTACTGATGTCCAAACTAATGGCCAATAGATTGCAAATGGGAGTGGGGGACGAATTCTTTACACTTTTTCTAAAACAGGAAGACCCTTCAAAAGTTCCCAATCAGAGAAAGTTTAAGATCACCGGGATCTATGACAGTGGCTTTGAAGAATTCGACGGTACCTACATTTTTGTTGACATTCGTCATATTCAAAGAATGAATCAATGGGCAGAGGATGAAGTGGGGAATTTTGAGATCTTCCTCGACGATTTTGATGCAATCGATGAAAAAAGTCAGGATATCTACGGAAAGACCCTTTCTACCTTAGACACGCAGACCATAAAGAACAAATATTACAAGATCTTTGAATGGATAGGCCTGTTCGATTTTAATATTGCTATTATCATTGGTATCATGATAATAGTTGGGGGAATCAACATGATTACGGCTTTATTGGTGCTTATTTTGGAACGAACTCCAATGATTGGAATTTTAAAAGCACTGGGAGCAGACAATTGGAGTATTCGCAAGGTGTTTTTATATAATGCGGCCTACCTGATTCTTATTGGTCTTTTCTGGGGGAATCTCCTGGGATTAGGACTGATATGGCTACAGGATAAATACCGATATTTTAAATTCCCAAATCCACAGGAATATTACATAGACTATATCCCTGTATATATAGACCTCCCTACTATTCTACTTCTCAATCTGGGCGTGTTGTTACTGTGTATGAGCATGCTATTGATCCCATCTTATATTATAACGAAGATTACCCCGGTGAAAGCGATCAAATTCGATTAAAATAGCGGGCTTGTCTTCTTTGATAGGTATTAATAAAATTAAACCCAAATGATCTTTCCGCTTAGGCCTTAATTTAGGGAACTAGTATCTTTGTGGTCATGATGAAGTATGCAGAAAATATATTGGGAACCATTGGGAACACTCCATTGGTAAAAATGAACAAGCTTACAAAAGAATTACCCTGTCTTGTCCTGGCAAAATATGAGACCTTTAACCCGGGGAATTCAGTGAAGGACCGTATGGCACTTCAAATGGTAGATGATGCGGTTGCCGCCGGGAAGCTAAAACCCGGAGGTACTATTATAGAAGGTACATCCGGGAATACTGGGATGGGCCTGGCCCTGGTAGCTGTGGTGAGAGGATACAAGATGATCTGTGTTATTAGTGACAAGCAATCCAAGGAGAAGGTAGACATCCTCAAAGCCATGGGCAGTGAGGTCTATGTATGTCCAACGGATGTAGCTCCTGAAGATCCCAGGAGTTATTATTCTACTGCCAAAAGACTCTCTGAGGAAATACCAAATTCCTGGTATGTTAATCAATACGATAACCCTTCAAATACCAAGGCGCATTTTGAATCAACCGGCCCTGAGATATGGGAACAGACAGAAGGCAGAGTAACTCATTTTGTAGTAGGCGTTGGTACCGGGGGCACCATTTCCGGGGTAGGTTCCTATTTAAAGTCGAAAAATCCCAGGATAAAAGTTTGGGGAATAGATACCTATGGCTCGGTATTTAAGAAATATCACGAGACGGGGATCTTCGACAAGAATGAGATTTATCCCTATATAACGGAGGGTATTGGGGAAGACATTTTGCCCAAAAATGTTAATTTTGATATCATTGATGGATTTACCAAAGTAACCGATAAGGATGCTGCGGTGTATACCCAGCGTTTGGCTAAAGAGGAAGGAATGTTCCTGGGTAATTCTGCCGGAGCTGCTATTAAAGGAGTGCTTCAATTAAAAGAACACTTTAAAAAAGATGATGTGGTTGTTGTTCTGTTCCACGATCATGGAAGCCGGTATGTAGGGAAGATGTTTAATGACGATTGGATGCGGGAACAAGGCTTTTTAGATTAGTTTTGGTATCTTTTACACTTAATTATTCTACTAATTTTTCTAAAGTAATACCAGGTTTTAATTTGGAGCTACTTTTATTAGACAATTATGATAACTCTCCAAAATAAAAAACAAAAAATCAGTATCGAGAAGGGAGAACTAATCAGCTACCAGGTTGATGGATATGAACTAATGCATCAAATTGGCAGTCCGGGATGGGGCCATACAGATACAGAGATGTTTCCTGTAATTGGCCCTACTGATAAAGCCGGTTTTAGGGTTCATGTGCCCAGAGGTAATGCTATTCAAGACCAGCATGGGCTATTAAGGGAACTTTCGTATACTCTGGACAAAAAGGAAGATACTACGGTGACCTATGCAAAAGAATATACGGCAGGTTCCGTGGTCTTAAATTCCAAATTTCCGGAGAAATCAACTGCGCAACGACTTATTTGGCCTTACAGTTTTATGGTTAAAAAGACGCTTAGTTTATCGGAAAATTCTTTGAAGATCACATTTGGTGTAAGCGGAGAAAGGGATATGCCCTTTATGATAGGCTATCACCCGGCCTTTAAACTGCGCACCAAGAAGGCGCAAATAAGAACGGCCACCGCATCATATAGTTTGGAGGAGATCATGAAAGCCGGAAACCGTGCAGTTGAGGTTCCTCAGACAGAAGAACTATTTTTGGAAGATGAACGAATAATTAGAATTAGGACAAAAGGCTTTGGACATTTTATGTTATGGTCCCCGGTAGAGAATATGATCTGTGTAGAACCCATCACATTTTATCCCTACACGGTAGACCAGACATACTTGCAAGAAGGATTTATGTATCTGGATAAACAAGAAGCAAAATTTCAGGTAGAAATAGAACTAATATCATAAGAATGGAAACGAATAAAGAGCAGTTAACGTCAGAGCAGATAGAAGAACAGTATGGCTTTCTGTTTGAAGAGGAATTGCTAAAACAGATAGAAGCCGTTGGAGTGCTTCGGAAGGTAAAGGAAGGCGACTTTCTTATGGATATTGGTGATCCTATTATGTCTATGCCTTTGATCATAAGTGGAGCAATTAAGATCTTAAGTGAAGATAAGGA
>CBDUON010000010.1:0-29375 GCA_965368835.1 uncultured Eudoraea sp.
AAACAGACCAATACCAGCAAAGATATAGTTGATGGAAAAATAGGTTTTCTTTTTTACCAGAAGTTGCATGTCTAAAAATAGGAGTATTTCAAAGAAAATATGATATCACCATAAAAAAAACCATGAACAAAGTCATAACTTTAAATGTACCTCGGGTGGGATTGCTTTCCTGCGGAAAGCTTCCCTTCTAGCTCATTCTGAAAACCACAAAAGGAAGTATTTCACTTTCTCCAAAAAAAGAAGCGAGCTTCATTTTTGAAACTCGCTCTTACTTCCACTCTTTTGTGGTTTATTTGTACCTCGGGTGGGAATCGAACCCACACTCCCGAAAGAACTGGATTTTGAATCCAGCGCGTCTACCAATTCCGCCACCGAGGCAAAGGGACTGCAAAGCTAAAAAATAATTTTATTTAGAGGCTTAAAATTCTACCCGATTATCCTGTATAAGCCAAATAAATTCCTAAATTTGCACCTCCTTTAGAAAAAGGGACGCTAAAAAACTAGCGAACAAGCCGTTACGTATGCCATATCAAGTTCCAGAACCAAAAATTTTCGCCTGTTCCCAGAGCCAGGTCCTTGGTGAGAAGATCGCCAAGTCCTATGGTGCGGAATTGGGCAAAGTTTTATTCTCACGTTACAGCGACGGGGAGTTTCAGCCTTCTTTTGAGGAATCTATACGAGGTACACGTATTTTTATCATAGGCTCAACAAATCCAAGTTCTGAGAATTTAATGGAAATGTTGTTGATGATAGATGCGGCAAAAAGAGCTTCGGCAAGACATATTACCGCCGTCATACCATATTTTGGATGGGCACGGCAAGACAGAAAAGACAAACCAAGAGTTCCTATCGCTGCCAAGTTGGTGGCTAAAATGCTGGAAACAGCTGGTGCTACAAGGATCATTACCATGGACCTCCATGCTGACCAAATTCAGGGGTTCTTTGAAAAACCTGTAGATCATTTATTTGCCTCTACCCTCTTTCTTCCTTACTTAAAGAAGTTAGGACTTAAGAATTTGACCATTGCTTCTCCAGATATGGGTGGTTCCAAAAGAGCCTATGCATATTCCAAAGCCTTATCATGTGACGTGGTTATATGCTACAAACAACGGTCCAAGGCTAATACCATCTCGCATATGGAACTTATTGGAGATGTAAAAGATAAAAATGTAGTGTTAGTAGATGATATGGTAGATACCGCAGGTACGCTTACCAAAGCAGCCGACCTTATGATGGAACGCGGCGCTTTGAGTGTACGGGCAATCACTACCCACGGCTTACTTTCGGGTAACGCTTATGAAAAAATAGAAAAGTCAAAACTTTTGGAATTAATCATCACTGATTCTATTCCAAGTAAGGCTAATAGCGAAAAAATAAAGGTTTTAAGTTGTGCTGATCTTTTTGCAGATGTTATGCACAGGGTACATCACAACACCTCTATCGCTTCAAAATTTTTAATGTAGAATTTAATTTAAATCTAAATAATGAAGTCAATTACAATCAACGGATCAGAAAGAGAAAGCGTGGGCAAGAAAGCATCGAAGGCCTTACGTAATGCTGGAATGGTTCCTTGCGTGGTCTACGGAGGGGAAAAACCGCTACACTTTTCAGCAAATGAATTAGCGTTCAGAGATTTAGTGTACACTCCCAACGCCCACACAGTTGTGGTAATTTTAGAAGATGGCAAAAAATTACAGGCCATTATGCAGGACATTCAATTTCATCCTGTAACTGATAAAATAATACATATCGATTTTTATCAGTTGTTCCCGGATAAGGAATTAACCATGAATATACCTGTTAAATTGCTTGGAAATTCTCCTGGAGTTAGAAATGGAGGTCGCCTGTTATTTAGAAAAAGACTCCTGGCAATTAAAGCCTTACCAGACAACTTGCCAGATTTCTTTGAAATAGATATTTCAACTTTGACAATTGGGGATAACATTACAGTAGAATCCCTGTTAAATGACAAATTTACCATCTTACACCCGGAAACTACGGTTGTTGTACAAGTTAAAACAGCTCGTGCTGCCATTGTCGTTGAAGAAGATGAAGAAGAAGGAGATGAAATTGAAGGTGCAGAAGGTGCAGAAGGAGAAGATACTTCAGCTGAAACTGCAGAAGCTGCTGCTGAAGCTAAAGAATAGAAACTCTATAATCTTAATGAGAAGCATCCCGGGAATATTTCTCGGGATGCTTTTGTATTTTAGCGGGATGACTCCTCTGCCATGCGATCATTATTAAAATTACTTTTTGGGCGCCCGTCACCCATCCTGAAAGAAAAAGACATCATGAAAAAATATTTGGTAGTTGGTCTGGGAAACATAGGTCCGGAATATGACAATACCCGTCATAATATCGGATTTCAAGTGCTAGACCGGCTGGCTGACAAAAACGAGCTATCGTTTTCATTAAATAAACTAGGGGCCACAACCTCCTATAAAATCAAAGGAAGAAGTATCCTGCTTTTGAAACCATCCACTTTTATGAATAGAAGCGGCAAAGCCGTTCACTATTGGATGGAAAAAGAAAAAATTCCACAAGAGAATCTGCTGATCATCACCGATGATATAAATCTCCCTTTCGGGACCTTGCGTTTAAAAACAAAAGGGAGTGACGGAGGTCATAATGGGCTAGCCGATATTCAGAATACCTTACAAACAAATCAGTACAACCGACTTCGATTTGGTTTGGGATCTGATTTTCCAAAAGGAAGGCAAGTAGACTACGTGCTGGGAAACTGGAACGAGGAAGAGGAAAAGTTGCTCCCGGAACGTCTGGACAGATGTGGTGCTCTTATTAACTCCTTTGTACTACAAGGTATAAATACTACGATGAACGAATTCAACAATACCTGATCATCTAATTACCCTAAAGGAATAGGTGCCAGAATCTGACGAATTTCCGGCTCTGTCTATGGTAACCACACGCCAATAGTAAATGTTATCTACTAGCACACTGGCTTTTATTTCCGAAATGCTACCGGAAGGAGAGGATATTAAAAGTTGCGGATTGGTAACCGTATCCAAATACACTTCATAGGAGGCAATATCATTATCCACATCTGCTCCTGTCCAACCTAAGGTAATTTCATTATTCAGATCGCGTACAACCGATGCCCCGGAATTGGGTGTGGTTATCTGCGCCGGGAAAGGTGGAAACGTGGTTTGTGTGCCTGCATTGTAAAAGAACCAGGCCTCACTAATAGCAATTTCTTGAGTTTCACTGTTCCTTGAGGTGATAGTCCATTTATAAGGAACACCCTTTAAAAGTGGCACTCTTACTGATAGCGCTTCCGTGGGGGCATTTGTGACAGAGGTGTTATTTAAGACATTTGTAAATTTTAATTGATAGGTGTCTGCATGTTTGGCTGCCAGCCATCTAAATTCTACCTGACTAGTAGTAGTATTTAAGCTGATCCCAGTGGTACATTCTGAATTTTTTGCGGGAAAACTCAATAATGCAGCTTCTGGTGGCTTGGGGGAATCCTTCCCGCATGCAAGTATTAATAGGACCAATAATAAAGTCAGTTGCTGTTTCATCTTTTTATGACTTTAGAAGAATAGTTGATTCCATCACCTGTAATATTCAACAGATAAACCCCTGAAGGTAAGCCGGCAAAATCTATACTGATGGCCTGATCGTTGGGTTGATAGTACTTTGACAGGACAGTTTGACCTAACATAGTAAATACCCGCACTTGTACCTGCGAATCCATAGCAGGCAGATAAGCCTCCAACTCATTTACAAATGGATTGGGATAAATAAGTGGCTCCGTCCCCATTATGATCACCTCTTCAAAAATACCTTGACATGGCAGACTACCTGTAACTTTCAATGTATTCACCCCAGCCTTAAGATCTAATACAAATTGCGACTGTGTGGTCTGTGTGAGTATGCCATTTAATTCAATATTATATAAAACGGATCCTTTCAGATTTAGAGTGCCTTGTAAATTGCTTTGATCCACAGCTAGTAATACCGAAAGCGGATCTGGCTCTGTAATGACAAAATCGAAACAGTACTCTTCATAAAAAATGGTGCCATCGTTTCCATTAATACATGCAGTATAGGTACCTGCTGACAGATTCCTTACTTCATAAAAGGAGGTGAATTCTGTAGAAAGATCAATACCGTTCCCAACAATATCAATCGTATAATCCAAAGCAGATACTGCATTGATCTCTATTTGGCCATCATTGGAGGTGATACAGGATTCACTGGTTAAGACGATATTGAAATTATCCTGATCAAAGCGATACACCGGACAGCCATCAACATTTACCTCTGTATTTGGTGGTGTGCCAAGGCAAAGATCATCACCATCATCAAACACATCATCACCATCAGCATCTGGCCTAAAAACCCCTTCCACACAGATATCCAATGAAAAGTTAGATATAAAACCACCATCTGCAGGCGCCGTGTCCTTAACTAATAGCGTCCATTCTCCAAAAGACGATTCCCCATTCAAAGATGACAAAGAACCCAGAGGTTTTACTGTTCCACTGATCCCCGGATCACCGTTGCAGGTAAAAGAAGCCGCGGCATCATCAAAAACCGCATCAATATTTTCTAATTGAGAACAAGAGTTGGAGGTCAGTATCACCTCCGTTCCTGAGGGTGATATCAGACTTATGATCAAATCCGATAAAAAAGAATGTTCAATGTTTACCATTACATTGATATCTGCAATTGGCAGATCATCTATTACCATAATAGTAGATCGTACAGTTGGTGTCCCGGTAGATGATATTGTAATAGGGTTGTCTTTGGCACTTTTTATTTTACAATTTACCGGAAATGTGGTAAAACTGTTAGCACTTCCAAAAACACCTTCCCCACAATTGGTCACAGGCTTGATTCTCCAATAATACGTGGTCTCCGAAAGTAAATTTTCCGGATTGTAATTTTTAAAGATCACCGTGGCTGTTTCAATGATAGTAGCAAACCCTGCGTCTGTCGCTATTTCAATTTTATAGCTACTATTGATCGCCGGCGTATCCCATGTTAATGTTGGTTTTAATGGTATATCTATGGCTGTATCGGCAGGACTGATAAGTGTTACTTCTGGAAATTCTGTATCAAAAATAATAAGTTGGATGGTTACTTCTTTTGTATAAGAAGGCGATGTGCCCACAATCTGAATTGGATAAATCCCTTCGGTCACTGCTGTGGTATTGGAAATAGTGACATCTACAGGAGTGTTATTGTCGGTGGCTGTACCCGGCAAAAAAGAAACTCCTAATCCGGGGGGTACCCCGGTGGCGCTAAAGACTACCTCTTCACTAAAATTTCCATAGGTCTCAAATACAAATGGAAATACCTTATCTACAGGTTGACAAACATTAAAGGACAGATCCTCAAATTGAAGCACAAAAGGCGCTTCTTCAATAATAAAGTCTGCACTGTTTACTGCAAAAAAGATATCCCGATACCCCTTTACCATAAATCTGGCTTCGGTTGTAGCTGTTCCAGGCAATAACACTTCATGTTCGCCATCATTGGTGGCTTTTTCAGCTAAAAGGATGGGGAAACTTTGACCCCCGTCTAGTGAGAGATAAATATCTACGAACTGTGCATTTACCGGAGAACTATCCGTATTGGCTACCTCCCAGTTTACTGTCTGCAGAGTACCAGCACTATAAGTCTCCACAGTAGATTGAGAGCTTACCAGAAAAGGTCCAGCCGCATTACTAACCCGGACATTTACAACATCTGAGGCAACCTGCCCGCCTCCGGGAGCGTTATCTCGTACCGTTAATGCAAAATTTAAATCTCGTTCAATAGAAGAAACTGTTTCCCATGCCGTATTTGTAGCCGGATTGATTTGCGTTAATTCCTCTTTAATGACACTTGATAATTTTGGAAAATATCGTTCCGGCTGGGTACGGGGCGGTAATGATCTAAAATTTGCACCACTTGCATTTTGCGGACCAAAAGTGCTAGTAGTTACTACGCCATCATCTATTTGCTCCCAGGTATAGGTAAGAACATCTCCCGGGTCCGGATCTGTAGCCTCTCCAGACAAAACAAAGGCGGTATTCTTGGGTATGATATAGTTTCCTGTAGGAGTAATGACCGGTGGCGAGTTAGAAATCGAAATTTCCTCTGCACAAGAGGTGTTGCTTATATATTCGGAGATCTGAAGGATACTATAATAATGAAAATAATCATCCCCGTTAGACTGCACGTTATTGCCTTCTACTATCCCGGCATACCCCATGATGGTGGACCCACTGGCAGGTTCGGCTTGTACGCCTGTTCCTTCTGAATCAAAGGACCAGGTATGGTTAGCGCCAAACTGATGTCCCAGCTCATGCGAGACATAATCGAGATCAAAAACATCTCCTTGTGGGTTTAACGCCGATGAGAAGGCACTTCCTTTTTTATTGGTCTGGCAGACAGCGCCAATAAAACCGGCATTTCCATTATTGGTGTCTTTTTGAAATAAATGACCTACATCGTAGTTTAAACTACCAATGACATTGGTCAAGGTTGTTTGAACTTCAGAATTTAAGTTTGAACCATAGGGATCTGTTTCGGGATCTGTATAGATTACCAGATCATCATTGGCTATCAATTCTAAGGTAATGCCAAGATCAGTAATAAATACCTCATTAACTCTGGTAAGTGTTGCATTGATAGCTGCCAGGGCATCGGGGACAGTTCCCCCATGGAATTGGGTATACTCCCCAGTTGCAGAGACCGCTATTCTGAATTTCCGTAAGGTTTGATCATCTACTAACTTGGCCGTTCGCTCTTGTTCGGATGAAATAGCCTTTGCCTCCGTTTCACAAATAAATTTCTCTGTTTCCCCAGATTGCCCACTTCGGTCATACAATACATACTCCGATGCATCGCGAGAGGCTTTCTCCAGAAAGATCTTATTCTCCCTTCCTTTAGAAATAAACATGGCTTGCACCCCTCTGGGAGAGACACTAAAGCGCACTCTATCTGTTTTGTTCTTTACACTATTTCCCGAAAAGGAGCGTATTTCCGGGTACTTTGAGGTAAGTTCCGGAGAAAAAACAGGGGTTTCCTCTACTTCATACGCTACCAAAGTACCGTTTGCATCCGGAAAGTATATAAGGGTCTTGTTTTGCGTTTTGGCTGTAAGTTTCCTTAACTCTCTCCCTAAAAGCGTTTTTTCCAAAGAAAAAAAACGTACTTTTTGTAAATCCAAACGCTTAAGATCTGAAGACAATAATTCGTTCTTTACCTCTGTAGTTTGCCAATATCCTGATTGAGCCGCTGTGGAAAAGCAGAAAAATAGTATGGATATTGATAAAACAAGACGTAGTTTTGTTAACATTTGGGGGCATTAAAGCGTTAAAAATAAGCCTTTTTATACTTTATATGGTGTGATAACAGTTCAAAGCATTTCTAAATACGATAAAAATCACCCTTCTGTCATTACTATTGGCACTTTTGATGGTGTTCATGTTGGACATAAATTGATCTTAGAACGACTCATAAATGATGCCAGGATCAATGATCGGGTGTCTGCCGTGCTTACTTTCTTCCCACATCCGCGTATGGTTTTGCAAAAAGATTCGGATCTAAAACTCCTGAATACCATCGAAGAAAAGAAGAAAATCCTGGAAGAGCTCGGTTTAGATTACCTCATTATACAGCCCTTCACCAAAACCTTTTCCAGATTAAGTGCAACTGCCTTTGTACGGGATATGTTGGTAAATGCACTCCATGCTAAAAAGGTGATCATAGGATATGACCATCGGTTTGGCAGAAATCGGAATGCCAATATTAACGATCTGATCGCCTTTGGGAATGCACTCGATTTTGAAGTAGACGAGATTCCTGCCCAGGAAATAGAGGCAGTTGCGGTTAGTTCAACCAAGATCAGAAATGCCTTGCTAGAGGGCGATGTAACTACCGCAAATACCTATTTAGGATATCCCTACATGCTCAATGGAGAGATCATCAGAGGGAAAGGTTTGGGAAAAGAATTAGGCTTTCCTACCGCCAATCTCCACATTGAGGAAACATACAAGCTTATTCCAAAGAATGGCGTCTATGTGGTTCAGAGTAGTTTGAAGAATAAGATCGTATATGGGATGATGAATATAGGAACCAATCCTACTGTAGATGGGCAACACCAAAGTATTGAAGTGCACTTTTTCGATTTTGACCATGACCTCTATCACCAGCATATACAGGTCAATATTCTTCATTGGATTCGGGAAGAACATAAATTCAATTCCCTTGAAGAACTCAAAACGCAACTAAAAAAAGACAAGGAAACAGCACGTATCCTAATCAAAGAATAAATGCTACAGAATTGGCTTTTTAAAAAGGTCGACAATGGGTCGCTTATTATATTCCGGATCTTCTTTGGAATCCTTATTTCCCTTGAGAGCTTTGGCGCTATCCTTACCGGCTGGGTAAGAAAAACTTTAATAGAGCCTATTTTTACCTTTTCTTTTATCGGCTTTGAATGGTTACAACCCCTGCCCGGAAATGGCATGTATTATTATTTTGTGATCATGGGGATTTTGGGGATTTTCATTGCCATTGGGTTTAAATATCGCTGGAGTATTATTCTTTTTACCCTCTTATGGAGTGCGGTATACCTAATGCAAAAGACGGCCTATAACAACCACTATTACTTATTGATTCTGATCTCCTTCCTGATGTGTTTTTTGCCTGCAAACCGCTATGCCTCTGTAGACAGCAAGTTAGAACCATCCATTCGGAGCAATTCTATGCCTGCCTTTGTAAAATGGATCATTATATTTCAATTGTTTATAGTCTATACCTATGCCGCTCTCGCAAAACTCTATGGGGACTGGCTAGACTTCACAATTATCGAAATACTTCTGAGAGGCAAGGCCTCCTACCCCCTTATTGGGGATTTTCTTCAATATTCCTGGGTTCATTCTATCATTGGGGTCATGGGTATTCTATTCGACCTTTTGATCATACCAGCCTTACTTTGGAAGCCTACCCGCAATTGGGCTTTTGGATTTGCTGTTTTCTTTCATCTTTTTAATTCCATTGTATTTCAGATAGGGATCTTCCCGTATTTGGCCCTGGCCTTTATAGTGTTCTTTTATCCCCCGGAGGTGATCCAAAAACGTTTTTTTAAGCATAAGGAGGTTTATAAAAGTAATGATATACAAATACCGCTCTATCGAAATTGGATATTCCTGGGTTGCGGTCTTTATTTTATGATTCAACTGGCCCTGCCTCTAAGACATTTTTTTATTGCAGATGATGTCCTTTGGACCGAAGAAGGACACCGAATGAGTTGGCGAATGATGCTTCGCAGCAGATCTGGCATGATTCAATTTGTAGTACTCAACAAAGACACCGGAGTAAAAACTATCGTGCCACACAACCTCTATCTTTCACCCGAACAGTTGCAAAAAGTTTCCTGTTACCCCGATTTTATCTGGCAATTTGCTCAGTATTTAAGAAAAGAATACTCTGCACGAGGACAAGAGATTGCAGTATTTGCAAAAGGCAAGGTGAGTATAAATGGAAAGCCATTGGCCGCCTTCATTGATCCGTCTGTTGATCTTGCGGCTGAGAAATGGGATCATTTCAGGCATCATAAATGGATCTTACCATCTCCGTTAAAAACCAGCGAAGCACGCTAAGGAAACCTAGGTCTACCTCATCTGAATTCACCAATTAAACGTAAATTTGTGCCTTAAATAATGACCAATGCTAGTATTACAGGCTATAAGGGAAAATAAAGAGGCGATAATCAAGGCTCTTACAAAGCGAAATCTGGATGCGGAGACCTTATTATCTCAAGTATTGCAGCTCGATGAAAAAAGAAGATCACTGCAAACTGAAATGGACGGTACCCTTGCACAGTTAAATTCTTTATCGAAAGAAATTGGCTCACTATACCAATCCGGAAAAGCCCAAGAGGCGAATGTCCTAAAAGAAAAGACTGCTGGCTTAAAAGAAGACTCCAAGAGCATGGGTGAAGCACTAAATGCCGTGGTCCAGGAACTAGATCAGGCATTATACCTAATTCCTAATGTTCCCAATGAATTGGTGCCCGCAGGTTCTTCTGAAGAGGATAATGAAGAGGTTTTCAGGGAAGGTGCAATACCAAAACTTTTAAAAGGGGCACTCCCTCACTGGGAATTGGCCAAGAAATATGACATCATTGACTTTGAACTCGGAGTAAAGATCACTGGGGCAGGATTCCCGGTTTACAAGGGTAAGGGTGCTAAATTACAACGTGCCTTGATCGCCTATTTTCTGGATCGGAATACGGCGGCAGGTTATACAGAAATGCAGGTGCCTCACTTGGTAAATGCCGCCTCCGGCTTTGGAACAGGGCAACTCCCGGATAAAGAAGGACAGATGTATCATGTAACGGCAGATGATCTATACCTGATTCCTACTGCGGAAGTACCCGTCACAAACATTTTTCGCGATACTATTTTAAATTATCAGGATCTGCCTGTATGTTATACCGGATACACCCCATGTTTCAGACGAGAAGCAGGGAGTTATGGAGCCCATGTGAGAGGACTAAATCGCTTGCATCAATTCGACAAAGTTGAAATTGTACGAGTAGAGCAACCTGAGAATTCTTATGAGGCACTAACAGCTATGGTAGAACATGTAAAAGGCATTCTTAGAGAATTAGAACTTCCCTTCAGAATTCTGCGTTTATGTGGAGGTGATCTTGGATTTACCTCGGCATTAACCTATGATTTTGAAGTGTTTTCCACAGCCCAGGATCGGTGGCTCGAAATAAGTTCCGTTTCTAACTTTGAGACCTATCAGTCTAACCGACTTAAACTCAGATTCAAGGATGAAAATGGCAAAACACAACTGGCCCATACGCTTAATGGAAGTTCATTGGCCCTGCCAAGGGTTTTGGCAGGAATTCTTGAAAATTACCAGACGGCAGAAGGGATCCGCATCCCAAAAGTATTGGTTCCCTATACCGGATTTGATCTTATAGATTAAGATTTCATTGATAGTTTTTCTTCCGGGACTTGGTTACCTTTGAGAAAGTTGCATGATGAAAGGTGTTATTTTATGGTTGTGTTTATTCACTGCTATCTGCAGTTGGGCACAAGACGACTTTTTAGCGAAGCAGTACTTCAATGATGGGGAGTACGAGAAAGCCCTTGTTTTTTACGAACGACTGGTAGACCAAAATCCCCGCAGAATGGACTTTGCGGAAAATATGGTACGTTGTTACCAGCAATTGGAACACTATGACAAGGCGGAAACCTTTCTGATGGGCCGCGTCCAATCCGGAAATGCCTTCCCCACCATCCTAATTGAATTGGGGTATAACTTCAGGCTTCAGGATAATAATGAAAAAGCCACTGAATACTATGAAAAAGCGTTGGCAGCAATTGAAAAAAATCCAAATTACGGCTATGGCATAGGAGTAGGCTTTCAGAGATTTGCTTTGTTGGATTACGCCTTACAAGCCTACGAAAGGGCCATGGAATTAAATCCTCAACTCGATTATAATTTTCAAATAGCTCAAATTTATGGGGAACAGGGGAATATTGAGAAAATGTTTGTCTCCTATATTCAGCTGCTGGGCAATGGCAGGACAACCATAGGGAATGTAATTGGAAAGATCGGTGATTTTATAACCGAGGATCCTGAAAATGAGAACAACCGCCTCCTAAAAAAAGTGATACTTCAAAAAGCACAAAAAGATCCGGATGTCTTATGGAACGAATTATTAAGTTGGCTCTATGTTGAACAAAAACAATACAACTTCGCTTTTACTCAGGAAAAAGCTATTTATAAAAGAGCTGAAGGAGCTTCTTTTGAAAGGTTAGAAACTTTAGGAAACACTTCTTTGGAAAATGAGGCCGTTGAGATTGCGCAGCAGATCTTTGAATATATTGTAAAGAACAGCTCTGAAGCTGTAACGAAACTCAATGCGCAATTACATTTATTAGACATTGAATTACTCACTGCGGAAAGCAAAGATCTTCCCGGAATAGATTCGCAGTACCAGGATCTATTAACCACCTATGGTTATCAGGTTCCCACCTTACAGTTACAGGTTGCCTATGCCAATTTCCTTACCTTCCGAAGAAGTGATTCGGAAAAGGCCATTCCAATACTTAAAAGATCCCTGGAGCTACCCTTAACAAAATACGGAGAAGCTTATATAAAATTGGCCCTGGGAGATATCCTGGTATTCGATCAAAAATTTAATGAGGCCCTAATTTATTTTTCTCAAATTCAAAAAAGTCTCAAAAACGACGTGCTAGGACAACAGGCTAGATTTAAAGTTGCGCAAACCAGTTTTTATAAAGGCGATTTTGATTGGGCACTTACCCAGTTAAAAGTGCTGCGAGGCTCTACCTCGCAACTCATTGCCAATGATGCCATGCAGCTAAGTTTGCTGATCTCAGATAATTCACTGGAGGATTCAACTCAGACCGCCTTAAAAAAATACGCCAGAGCAGATCTTCTCGCCTATCAAAATAAAAATAAAGAAGCCATTGCCGTTCTGGAAGACATTTTACAGCAACATAAGGGTGAAAAAATAGAAGACGAAGCGCTGCTGAGACAGGCAGAATTGCTTGTAGCATCTAACGACCTGGAAGCGGCTGTTTTTAATTATACAAAGATCGTAGAGTTCTACGGAGATGATATTCTGGCAGATGATGCACACTTTGCGTTAGCCGAATTATTCCGAACAAAATTAAATAAGCCAGAAAAAGCAAAGTATCATTATGAACGTATCTTGTATAATTTTCAGGATAGTTATTACTTTCCACAGGCCAGAAAGAATTTCAGAATTCTGAGGGGCGATACTATTAATTGACAATCGTTCTTAAATACAATAACGCAAGTAAATGCTTATATACAATGTCACTATTAATGTAGAAGAATCTGTCAAAGATCAATGGGTGTCATGGATGGTAAAAACCCATATTCCAGATGTTCTTGCCACCGGTAAATTTTTGGAGGCAACAATGACCAGGGTCCTTGTAGATGAAGAAATGGGCGGTATTACTTATTCGGTTCAGTACAAAGTAAAGAACCGGGAAACCCTCGATCTGTATTATAAAAATGATGCTGAACGCTTACGAAATGAAACTACCAAGCGTTTTGGCAAGTCGCTTGTGGCATTCAGAACAGAATTAGAAGTAGTCACCATTGAAAAACCTCTCATCTCCAGCGCCACAGAATACTTGTTCACTTATGGCACGCTGCAGGATAAAGAAGTGCAGCAAATGGTCTTCTCAAGGATTTTAAGTGGTAGCAAGGACCATCTTAAGGAGCATACTATTTCCAAAGAGTTGGTTGGCGGACTCTACCCTACCGTAAAATCATCCCCTAAATCAGCAAAGGGAGTCCCTGGTATTGTATATATTATAAGTAAAGAAGAACTACAGCGTGTGGATGTCTATGAAGGAGATGCTTATTTTAGAAAAAAAGCGACGCTGGTTTCAGGGACCGAAGCATGGGTATACCTGGGAAAAACCGAATCTTAAGCAAGTTTATTCATGGGCAAACCAAAAAAGTCATATTCTCATCCATTTAAGAAAAAAGGCAAGCATGTAAGAGATGAAGGACCGGTAAAGGCCAAAAAACATCTTGGGCAACATTTTTTGAAAGACGAGGCCATTGCACAAAAAATTTCATCCACCTTATCCCTGTCTGGTTACGAGGATGTTCTTGAAATTGGCCCGGGCACCGGAGTACTTACCAAATATCTTTTAATGCAGGATATGAATCTGGTGGCGATGGATTATGATGCCGAATCTATTATATATCTCAATCATAGTTTTCCTTTGGAGCATCCGGAGGTCATGGTTAGAAAAGGTAGCTTTAAAGTAGTGGAGGCCGATGTTCTACAGGTAGACCTGCATACCTTGTTCGGCGATAAACCCTTTGCCATCATCGGAAATTTTCCTTACAATATCTCTACTCAGATCGTCTTTAAACTTCTGGAATACAGACAACAGATCCCTGAGTTTGCGGGTATGTTCCAAATGGAAGTGGCAAAGAGAATTTGTGAAAAAGAAGGTAGTAAAACCTATGGCATACTCTCAGTATTTGTACAGGCATATTACGAGGCCGAATACCTTTTTACAGTTGATCCGGAGGTATTTGATCCTCCGCCAAAAGTAAAATCGGGTGTTTTAAAACTCACCCGAAAATCGAGCATTGTATTAGACTGCGATGAAGCTTTATTCTTCCGGGTGGTAAAAACATCTTTTAATCAAAGACGCAAGACCATAAGGAATAGTTTAAAAAGTTTTAACCTCTCTCAAAATCTAAAAGAAGATGCTATCTTTGACCAACGTCCGGAACAGCTGGGTGTAAACGATTTTATATCGTTGACAAGGAAGATAGCAAATGACACCATTTAAACTCACAGAAGAATTATTAGCTGAAATTGTTGAGCTGATCAATGCCAATAAGGATGCAGCCTTGCATGCGCTTTTGGAAGAGGTTCACTATGCCGATGTAGCAGAGATTACCAATGATCTGAGTATAGAGCAAGCCACTTACCTTATTAAGTTATTAGACAGCGACAAAACGTCTGATGTGCTCACAGAATTAGATGAGGACGTAAGAGAGGCTATTCTTAATAATCTGTCATCCAAGGAGATCGCAGGAGAACTGGAAGAGCTAGATACCGATGACGCTGCGGATATTGTTGCGGAACTTCCAAAGGATATAGTTCAGGAGGTTATTTCCGAAATTGAAGACAGAGAACACGCCAGGCATATTGTAGATCTGTTACGCTACCATGAGAATTCTGCGGGTGGACTTATGGCGAAGGAGTTGGTGAAGGTGAACGAAAACTGGACAGTTCTTCGCTGCGTAAAGGAAATGAGGGCTCAGGCAGAAAATGTAACCAGAGTGCATTCCATTTATGTGGTTGATGATGACGAAAAACTGAAAGGTCGACTTTCACTTAAAGATCTTCTTACAACCTCCACTACAAATCCTATCAAAAACGTTTATATCCCCAATGTAGATTCCGTAAATGTCAATGAAAAGCCAGAAGAAGTAGCTAAGATCATGTCCAAATACGATCTGGAAGCTATTCCTGTAGTAGACGAAATTGGCAGGCTGGTGGGAAGGATCACCATTGATGACATAGTTGATGTTATAAAGGAAGAGGCTGAAAAAGATTACCAACTTGCAGCGGGTATCTCCCAGGATGTAGAGGCTGATGATAGCATATGGATCTTAACTCGCGCCCGACTACCATGGTTATTTTTGGGCTTGTTAGGTGGCCTGGGTGCTGCGGCAATCATGGGCAACTTTGAGGAAATGATTAGTAAACATGCCATTTTGTTTTTCTTTACCCCTTTGATCGCTGCCATGGCTGGAAACGTTGGAGTGCAATCTAGTGCTATAATTGTGCAGGGATTGGCCAATGATGATCTAAGAGGAAGTGTGGGAAACCGACTGATTAAAGAAATGCTGCTTGCTTTATTAAATGGGGTTATTCTGGCCTTTGTACTTCTCTTTTTTACATGGATCTGGAAAGGTACTTTTATGACTGCCCTTGCAATTTCTATTTCACTGATAGCTGTAATTGTGGTTGCAGGGATCATTGGCACTTTTACCCCTTTATTCCTTCACAAACGTGGGATAGATCCTGCTATAGCTACCGGGCCCTTTATTACTACCAGCAATGATATTTTTGGGATCCTTATCTATTTTACCATTGCCAAGGTCTTATTAGGGATCTGAAAGTCTAAAAAATAACATACCTTGAACTCATATCCCGATGTTGCAGTTGGGGTAGAAAACTATTTAAATGAAGGTCAAAGTAGGCGTCGTTCAGGAATACCCCGTATTTTTTGATAAAGAAGGAAGTATAGACAAAATAGAAACCCTTCTTTCAGAGAATGCAAAAGAGGCATATGACCTTATGGTCTTTCCGGAATCTTTTATTCCAGGATATCCCCGAGGCTTCACCTTTGGAGCAACTGTTGGGAAACGCAGTGAAGAAGGCAGGCAACTCTATGCTGAGTATCATAAGAATAGTCTTGATCTGGAAGGCAGCTCCCTAAAAAGACTAGAAAAACTTTCCAGGGTCCATAAAACATATCTCGTCATAGGCGTTACAGAACGCACTGCTTCCAATGGTAGCTTATTTTGTTCCATGCTTTATATTTCACCTGCCAAAGGTCTGTTAGGAGTTCATCGTAAAATTAAACCTACCGGCACGGAAAGGGTGATTTGGTCCGAAGCTTCGGGTGAGGATCTCGTAACCTACAACACAGGCATTGGAAAACTTGGTGGCCTAATCTGCTGGGAAAATTACATGCCACTGGCACGTATGGCCATGTACCAAAAAGGGATACAGATCTATATTGCGCCCACCGCAGATGCACGTGAATCCTGGGTAGCCTCCATGAGACATATTGCTCTGGAAGGCAGGTGTTTTGTTTTGGGGTGTAATCAATATATTACCAAAGCAATGTACCCCAAAAAGTATCAGGATCTGTTGAGAGAAGAGGAAGATATTATGTGTCCGGGGGGTAGCGTAATTGTAAGTCCCGGAGGTGAAATACTTGAAGGGCCTTTGTGGAATACAAATGGAATATTAACAGCAACCCTGGATCTGGAAGATATTTCAAGACAAAAACTCGATTTTGATGTGAACGGACATTATTCCCGAAAGGATATTTTTGAGTTTCATGTTAAGGACCAACCCCCTATGAAAGATGAATGATATTTGTAAAAGATCTATCTATCTTACCCTTGTTACAGCAATTGTTCTGTTGAGTTGTAATTACAACAATGAAAACAGCGTAGACATCGATCTGCTAAATACCCCGGAAACTCTTGAACTGTTTTCAGAACATCGCATTTCCACCCACCTATATGAACGCGATATGGCCATTGCACCAAATGGCAGGGAACTTATCTATACTTTGAGTACATACGATCAACAGCTAAGAGGTTTGGTTTGCGTAAAAAATGATGGCACCAACTGGGGTGAAGCTAAATTACTTCCATTTTCGGGCAGGTATCAGGATATTGAACCATTTTATTCCCCGGATGGTAATAGATTATTTTTTGCTTCTAATCGTCCAATTTATGGTGATTCTACCCGGACAGATTATAATATATGGTCATCAGACAGGGCCGGAGAAAGTTGGAGTGAACCGTCTCCCTTAGATTCCCTGATAAATACCCGCGGTGATGAATTTTATCCGGCTGTAAGCAGCAACGGCACTCTCTACTTTACTGCAACCCGGGAGGATGGTATTGGCAGAGAAGATATATTTAAAAGCAGTAGCTATTCAGGAAAATATAACGCACCTGTGGCCTTAGATTCTGCCATCAATTCTACTGTTTATGAATTTAATGCATATGTTAATCCCACAGAAACACTCCTTATCTTTAGCTCTTATGGAAGGGAAGATGGTATGGGCGGTGGGGATCTGTACTATTCTAAAAAAATGGATGATGGTCACTGGTCTGAAGCACATAATATGGGACCTGAAATAAATTCAGAATATCTGGATTATTGCCCTTTCGTAGATCTCACTAATGGGAATTTTTATTTTACGAGTGAACGGGTAAACAGAGAAAAAATTACTATAAATACCCCGGCTGATATTGAAAAAGCGGCATTAAGTACATTAAATGGAATGGGGAATATTTACAGAATAGGGTTAAACAACACCCCTTTAAAATAACCACCATGAAATCGATAAACTTAGTACAAAAACACAGTCTTATTAATAAACAATGGCATCCACATCAGATCGCCATAGTAGATGACATGCAGGTTCTATTGGCAAAGATTCAGGGTGAGTTTGTTTGGCATTCCCATGAAGAGGAAGATGAATTATTTCAGGTCCTGAAAGGCACTTTGTATATGCAATTCAGAGATAAGACAGTTACTGTAAAAGAAGGTGAGCTTATTGTGGTGCCTAAAGGGGTGGAACATTGCCCGGCAACGAGGAACAATGAAGAAGTTCATCTATTGCTTTTCGAAAAAAGCACTACGGCACATACCGGAAAGGTGCAGGACAAACGAACACAAACCCACTATCCCAAAATATAAGGGTTATGAAAGTATTGCATTTAGATACAAATCACCCATTACTTTTAGAGCAATTAGCCGCTCTTGGTTTTGAGAACAGGGAAGAATACAAGGCAGATAAACATCTAGTGGAGAAAATGATCCACGAATATGATGGAATCATCATAAGAAGCAGGTTTAAAATAGACAGAGAATTTCTTGACAAGGCTACAAACTTAAAATTTATTGGAAGGGTCGGGGCCGGATTGGAAAATATTGATGCTGCCTATGCAGAGGAAAAAGGGATCTTTTTGGCTGCTGCACCGGAAGGAAATAGAAATGCGGTGGGAGAACAAGCTCTTGGTATGCTACTTTCACTTTTTAACAATTTAAATAAAGCAGATAAGGAGATCCGCCATGGTCTATGGGACAGAGAAGGCAACCGTGGCTTGGAATTAGATGGAAAGACGGTAGGGATCATTGGATATGGAAATACGGGGAAGGCCTTTGCCAAAAAATTACAGGGTTTTGAGGTAGACATACTATGTGTTGATATTCTGAATAAAGTTGGCGATAAAAATGCAAAACAGGTAACTCTGAAAGAACTACAACAACGAGCCGATGTACTTAGTCTGCATATTCCTCAGACCAGCCTCACAACCGGGATGGTCAACACCTCCTTCATCAATGCATTTGCCAAGTCATTCTGGTTAATAAATACGGCCAGAGGAAAAGCCGTTGTAACAAAAGACCTGGTACAGGCCATGGGATCGGGGAAAATATTGGGTGCTGCGTTAGATGTCTTAGAATATGAGAAAACATCCTTTGAGGATATGTTTAGTGATAGATCAATGCCGGAAGAATTCAATTACCTCATCCATTCTGACAAGGCTCTCCTAACACCTCATATTGCCGGGTGGACAAAAGAAAGCAAGATCAAATTGGCCCAAACCATTGTAGACAAGATTGAGAAAAGATTTTGTTAACTTATGGTCTCCTCTTTCAAGAGGAATTTTAAAATCAGTACAATGACCTCAGACGCTGCATCTCCGGAAGAGTATATTAAAAACTTACCTGAAGAAAGGAAAAATGCTATTTCAACTCTCAGAAAAACCATCCTGGCAAATCTTCCAAAAGGATTTAAGGAGGTAATGAGCTATGGAATGATTGGGTATGTGGTGCCACATTCTATTTATCCCGGCGGATATCATTGTAATCCGGAACTACCCCTGCCATTTATCAATATAGCTTCGCAAAAAAACTTTGTGGCGTTTTATCATTCGGGTATCTATGCAGATAAATCCCTTTATGATTGGTTTGTTTCCGAATATCCAAAGTATGTGAAAACCAAATTAGATATGGGTAAGAGTTGTGTGCGTTTTAAAAAGGTAGAACTAATCCCTTATGAACTACTTGGTAAACTATGTACTAAAATGACTGTAGATCAATGGATCGCATTGTACGAAAGCAACATAAAATCGAGATAAATGAAAAACAGGGTAACTGGTTTAGGCGGATTTTTCTTTAAAACAAAGAATCCCGACAAGGTAAAAGATTGGTACAAAACACATTTGGGTCTGAATACGGATCAATATGGCTGTACTTTTTGGTGGAAAGACAAAGATGGTAATGATTGTTCCACACAATGGAGTCCTTTTAAAGAGGATACTTCATACTTTCAACCCAGCAAAAAGCAATTTATGATGAACTTCAGGGTTGAAAATCTAAAAGAATTACTGGCAGCTTTAAAGAAAGAAGGTGTTACTATCGTTGGGTCCATGGAAGAATATGATTACGGAAAATTTGGATGGATACTAGACCTCGAAGGGAACAAAATAGAACTATGGGAACCAGTTGATAAAGCATTTCTTTGAATTAAAATTTATTCCTACATTTAATCAACATTTAACCAACAAAATATATAAACATGTCAGAAGAAGATAAAGATTTTGGTGACAAGGCAAAAGATGCCTTTGACGATGCCAAGGAATCAGCTAAAAAAGCTGCCGGAGAAGCGAAAGAGGCCGCTGGCGATTTCGCAGAGGGAGCCAAGAAAACAGCACATGAGTTTACTGAAAATGCCAAAGGGGCTTTTGACGGGGCAGGTGGTGAAAATAAGAAAATGCTAGCAGGGATTTTGGCTATCATTTTGGGTTCGCTTGGAATTCATAAGTTCATCTTAGGTTATCAGAAGGAGGGCATTATCATGATCGCCGTTACGCTTGTCTTGGGTGTTTTCACTTGTGGAATTGGCGCCTCCTTAATGGGTTTAATCGGACTAATCGAAGGGATCATCTATCTTACAAAATCTGATGAAGAATTCTACAATACCTATCAGGTAGGGAAAAAACCCTGGTTCTGATAAAAAAATAAAGTCAGGTTTAACAGATCTGGCTTTTTTTATATAATTATATATCGTAATATTGCAATATATAAATATGATATGGGTTTAACCAAAACTGAAATCTTCGATACTTCTCAGAATGAACTAGCAACAATTTTTAAAGTGCTGGGGCATCCTGGAAGAATTGCCATCTTACAGTATATCAGTAAAAGGAATGCGTGTATTTGTAATGATATCGTAGAGGAGATCGGATTAGCACAGCCCACTATTTCTCAACATCTCAAAGAACTAAAAAATATAGGTCTTATTGAGGGTGAGATAGAGGGTAAAAAAGTCTGCTATTGCATAGCTTTAGGACGCTGGAAAGAAATTCAGACACTACTGAACTCCTTCTTTAATGAAACAAAAACCAACTGTTGTTAAAATTTAGATACAATGAAAACAAAAGAATTCTTACGCTTATTAAATGAACAGGACACCAAGTCGCTGATCTTCGAATACCTTCCTGGACAACGGGTAGGTGCTAATTATCATATTACTGAAGTAAAAAATACTAAAATAGATTCGGTCGATTGTGGTGGCAGTACTGATTCATGGAATGAAACAGTTGTGCAACTCTGGGAAAGTCCGTCCGAGAAAAACAAAACGGAATATTTAACGACTTCCAAGGCGCTATCAATTTTAGACCGCGTAAATTCCATGAGACCCATGGATCAGGAGGCTACTATTAGATTTGAATTTGGTAATGAAAGCTTTCATACTGCACAGCTCTTTGTAAATAAATCACAAACAAAAGAGAACGTTTTATTAATTACTTTAGGAGTGCAACCAACAGCCTGTAAAGCTGAAGAACTATGTGGTGTAGTGGAAACTAAAATTCAGGAGATTGCAGGCTGCTGTAGTCCTGATTCTGGTTGTTGTTAACCGAGACCCAATGGAAATAAGATCTATGCATCCGCAAGACTGGCCCGCGGTTTCCCGAATCTACAAAGAAGGCATAGCCACTGGTTTCGCTACCTTTGAGAAGGAAATTCCGGCCTATGAAAATTGGGATAAAGCTCATTTAAAACAATGTCGTTTAATATCTTGTGAAGCTGATATCATTACAGGATGGGCTGCCCTATCCCCCGTTTCCAGCAGATGTGTGTATGGAGGGGTTGGGGAGGTAAGTGTATATGTCAGTAACGATCACAGAGGCAAAGGCATAGGCAAAAACCTGCTCCTTTCTTTGATAGATGCCAGTGAAAAAGCAGGGTATTGGACTATACAATCCGGTATTTTTCCGGAGAACAATGCCAGTATAAAAATTCATGAACAATGTGGTTTTAGATTAATAGGGCGGCGTGAACGAGTTGGTAAATTAGATGGCCTCTGGAAAGATAATTTGATCTTTGAAAGACGAAGTTCAACTGTAGGCATCGACTAAGACCACAAAATAAAACTAGATATGGCTAAAAAAAATATACTGGTTCTTTGTACCGGAAATTCCTGCCGGAGCCAGATGGCACACGGCTATTTAAAAACACAATTAAAAGAAAAGGCCCGGGTGTATAGTGCCGGGATAGAAACCCACGGATTAAACCCCGGAGCTGTTTCTATCATGAAAGAAGATGGGATCGATATTTCCGGACATACCTCCAACCATGTTGATGAATATTCTGGCATATCATGGGATTTTATCATCACGGTCTGCGATCATGCCAAAGAGAATTGCCCTTATATTCCATCAACAACTGCTATACGGCTTCACCACAATTTCTTTGATCCATCAAAAGTAAAAGGCAGTAGTGAAGAAATTCATGCAGCCTTCCTCAAAGCCAGAAATGAAATTAAAGAGTATTGTAAGGACTTTGCGGAAAGAGAATTTTCCTAATCGGCACCGTTATTCTCAGTCATTTTTCGTTCCAATTCAGCCTGGAACTCTTCCATAACAGGTTTTACGGTACTCTCAGGAAGGTCGGCAATTTTAATATACATAAGCCCATCTACAGAATTGTTAAACAAGGGATCTACATTAAAGGCCACCACCTTGGCATTTTGTTTGATGTACTTCTTAATAAGAACAGGTAAGCGCAGACTTCCTGGTTCTACTTCTTCTATGAGTCGGTCAAACTTATTCAGATCAGCTTCGGTTTCATCAAATACGAACTCCTTATCGGCATCTTTTAATTTTACCTTAAACTCCTTTTTTGGGTGGATATATTGCGCCACATATGGATCCCAGTAATTCGACTTCATAAATTCGATCATCAGGGATTTGGAGAAATTTGAGAATTGATTGCTTATACTCACTCCGCCAATAAGATATTTATGTTCGGGATGTCTCAAAGTGGTATGTACAATACCCTTCCACAACAGAAAAAGTGGCATAGGTTTTTGCTGGTATTCTTTGATTATATAGGCGCGCCCCATCTCTATGGATTGCGTCATCATGCTATACAGTTCCGGTTCAAAACCAAAAAGGTCCTGAAGGTAAAATCCGTCAATACCGTGTTCTTTAAATATCTGTGACCCCATCCCCATTCGATAGGCCCCAACGATAGCCTTGTCCTGATCATCCCATAAAAAGAGATGGTGGTAATAATCATCAAATCTATCCAAATCGATGGCCTTGTTAGTACCTTCCCCAATGGCTCGAAAAGTTATTTCCCTTTGTCTCCCAATTTCATTAAGGATAAATGGCATGTCCTTTTTTTGTGCCAGGAATACTTCATAATTCTTGCTTTGCAACAATCTGCAGTCCTTCTCACGCAGTTTTTCTATCTCTCCTTGAATAACCTCTGTTCTAACGGCAGTAGCGATCTTCCTTGGAGCTTTGGGAATCTTTAAACTCCCAGGGATCTGATCTATTAAACGCTCTTTTTCATAAGCATTGGCAAGGATGTACGTCTTTCTTCGAAGAAGATCAGTAAAATCCTCAAGAGTTTCCTGTTCATTCTGTGCGGCCAATGAAATTGGTTGACCTATCCTAACTTTTATAGCCCTGTTTCGTTGGGTGGTTAATTCAGAAGGGAGTTTTGCGGTTCTAAAGATGTCGTTGATCTTAGACAAGCGATAGAACAACTGACTATTCTTTGCGTGAAAATAGATGGGAACCACAGGCACTTCCGCCTTGCGTATTAATTTCAGGGCTGCTTCTTCCCAGGGTTTATCCACAATAAGCTTTCCATCTTTGTAGGTAGAAACTTCTCCCGCAGGAAAAATTCCAAGTGGATGTCCATCTTGCAAATGCTGTAGGGCACTTTTAAATCCGGCTATACTACTTTTTGCATCTTTATGGTTTTCAAAAGGGTTCACCGGTAAAATAAAAGGAGCCAAAGGTTCTACCCTATGCAATAAGAAGTTGGCGATGATCTTAAAGTCTTCACGGTGTTGTAGTAACAATTTTAGCAACAAAATGCCGTCTATTCCTCCCAGGGGGTGATTGCTGATGGTAATAAAAGCTCCTTCTTTTGGAAGTCTTTTGATATCCTCTTCCGGAATTTCAAAATCGATCTCATAATGCTCCAGAATGGCATCCAAAAATGGTTTACCCTCCAAATGCTTGTGTTTATCATAAAATGAATTTATAGAAGATAGCTGAGTGATCTTCATCAGAATATATCCCATAAAGGTTCCGAAAAATCCGTACCGTTCAAGATTAATTGCTTTGGCTACTTCTTTGGCCGTTACTAAACCCATAATTCAATTTACAATTTCCGAGGTAAAGATAGGAAAATAGGCCTTGGTGTTATGTTATTAACACTAAGAATTACAACTGACTGATGCTTACTTTACTACCAATTGAACAGTCTCTTTTCCCCGTTGTTCCAGAAGTACTTCCTTCCCATTTTGAAGAGATTCTATAGCTTGTGCATCAAAATGACGAATGGTATAGAGAGACACTCCTTCGTGATACACCACTTTAAATTTGCCTTTTAAATGGTCTAATAATTCCTCCAAACGACCAAATTTATTGTCCACGCATACAGAAAAGCTAATGGCCGAATTTTGGATCAAGTCTACCTTCATCTTATAATCGTGTAGCAGTTTAAAGAGATCGCTGATGCTGTCTTCCACAATGAATGAAAAATCCAGAGAGGAAAGTTTCATCAGCACCTGATTCTTCTTAACTATAAAACAAGGGATCTTTGGATCTATGCCTTCACCCTTACCTACCATGGTGCCGGGATCTTTAGGATTTAAAAACGATTTAACAAGTAAGGGAATCTCCTTTCTTTGAAGGGGCTGCAAGGTCTTAGGATGAATAACAGAGGCCCCGTAAAATGCTAGTTCAATGGCCTCCAGGTAGGAAATCTTATTGAGCAATTGAGACTCTGAAAAATACCTGGGATCTGCATTTAATACTCCGGGGACATCCTTCCAAATAGTGACTGATTGGGCATTAAGACAAAAGGCAAGAATTGCTGCCGTATAATCTGATCCTTCTCTTCCCAGGGTGGTGGTAAAATTATTCTCATCGCTTCCAATAAACCCCTGACTCACATATAATTTTCCTTTTTCCAGTCCCTGGGCAAGTCTTTCCTGCGTTTTTTCCCATTGAACATCTACATCGCGGTAATTATTATTGGTCTTGATAAAGTTGCGAATATCGAGCCATGTGTTATGGATGCCCACCTCATTCAGATAAGCACTGAGGATGGTGGTTGAAAGCAATTCCCCGTAGCTTACTACCTGGTCATAGACAAAATTATATTTGGGCGATTTGTTCCATGCCAAAAATCCCTTTACTTCTTCAAAAAGCGATTGTACATCCTTGTATATTAAATGATTAGGTGAATCAAAGAGTTCATTAAGGATCTGCATATGGTAGTCCATAACTTCTTGCAAAGTTGCTGGCAACTTGGTCTTATCCTGAAAATATGCATTCACCACGCCTTCCATGGCATTTGTGGTTTTCCCCATGGCCGAAATTACCAGAAAGGTATCCTGATAGCCAACCTCCTGTAATAATTTTACCAGATTCTTTAGGCCATTGGCATCCTTTACAGATGCACCTCCAAATTTAAAGATCCTCATATGTTCTTAATAAAGTTTAGAATTCCTTGTTCATCTAATTGCACCACATCCCAGTCTCGCATTACATTGGCCCCTTTTCGCTCATAAAATGTAATAGCCGGTTCATTCCAGTCTAATACCTCCCAACTGATCCGTTTTACCTTGATTGAGTGCCCATATTGCACCACTCTGGCAAGTAAATCAGTACCCAAACCACTTCCCCGCATTTTCTCGGTCACAATAAGATCTTCTAAATGAAGTACCGGACCTTTCCAGGTAGAATACCGGGGATAGACAAGGGCCATCCCTCCAATTTCCCCATTTATTTCTCCCACAAAACAACGAAAGAGTGGTGCCTTTCCAAACCCATCTCTTACAAGATCCTCTGCTGTGACCTCAACGGCATTCGATTCTTTTTCAAATGTTGCAAGTTCCTTTATAAGGCGCAAAACCTGAGGCATGTCCTCTGCCACCGCATCTCTTATGTTGTTTTTCATAATTGTTACAAATAAAACACAAAGTTATAAATTTAAAAAATGTAAGCTTGGCGAAAACGTTTTAGTTTCACAAAATGTCCGATATTTGTACTCAAATAACACAAGCCCCCTAATGGACAAAAAGAACACCACTCTTGGAGAGTTTATCATAGAAAACCAGTCCTCATTTCAGTATTCCTCCGGTGAGCTTTCTAAATTGATCAACGCAATTCGTCTGGCAGCCAAAGTAGTAAATCACGAAGTAAACAAAGCCGGATTAATAGACATTCTTGGCGGTGTGGGCGACACAAATATACAAGGGGAAGATCAGCAAAAATTAGACGTTCTGGCCAATGACAAGTTTATTCAGACCCTAAAGAACAGAGAGATCGTATGTGGTATTGCTTCCGAAGAGGAGGATAACTTTATCAGTGTGAACAGCAATGATGAAAATCACCAAAATAAATATATTGTACTCATAGATCCGTTAGATGGCTCTTCAAATATTGATGTGAATGTGTCCGTAGGTACCATTTTTTCTATTTACAGACGGGTAACACCCATTGGAACTGCTGTAACTCTGGAAGATTTCCTTCAGCCGGGTATTAATCAGGTAGCGGCAGGGTATATTGTTTACGGCACTTCAACTATGTTGGTCTATACAACCGGGGACGGAGTCAATGGTTTTACGCTAAACCCCGCCATTGGTACCTTTTACCTATCTCATCCCAATATGGAATTCCCCGAAACCGGGAATATCTATTCTGTGAATGAAGGAAATTACATTCATTTTCCGCAAGGCGTAAAGGACTATATTAAATATTGCCAAAGGGAAGAAGAAGACAGGCCTTATACTTCAAGGTATATTGGTTCTTTGGTGTCAGATTTTCACAGAAATATGATAAAGGGCGGTATCTATATGTATCCGAAAAGCAGTATTGCTTCTAACGGGAAATTACGTTTACTCTACGAGTGTAACCCCATGGCTTTTCTGGCAGAGCAGGCCAATGGCAAAGCAAGCGACGGGTATAACAGAATCATGGAAATTCAGCCCACTGAGCTTCATGAGCGGGTTCCCTTCTTTTGTGGAAGCAGGAAGATGGTGGAAAAAGCCGAAGAATTTATGGCCGCGAAGGCTTAATTGCAGATTATTACAATAGATAGAATTAATCTTTCTTGCGTTTCATAACGTATAGGTAGTCTTCAAAATCGAATTTCCCCCTAAACAAGATTATAGACCTTCTGATAATTTTTTCAGCTTTAGATGGTGAATAACCCAGGGCCAAAGCGTATTTCTTTATCATCCTAAATTCATCTTCATCAATATCATGATCTGCATAGATGATTTTAAAAAGATCATAAATTCGTTCTAAACGTTCTTCTGACTCGTAAGATGCTTCAATAGGATACTTATTCTCCTTCTTCATCACCTCTGCGTACTCAGCTCCAGAAATATCCAGTTTTACGGCGAAGCGATCGATCACTTTCTGCTCTTCCGGATTAATTTCCCCATCTACCGCCGCTAAAGAAGCGATGGCAGCGAAATGGGCTAAATTTTTTCGTTTTTCACTGTGTCCGTATAAATCTAAAATGGGCATATTGTATAGAATTCTATGGTACAAAGATACTTTTTTTGAAAGGGATTATTTCAATAAATCGATCATTATTTTTAAAATAATCCACTGCCAATTAATTCTAATTTTCCTTTTATTTAAAGGCATTCAAGATCATCCAACTTCACCACACACAGCGGCGTGATCCCTCTGAAGTATACGTAGGTTTTTGTACCTTCGTCTTGCTATGAAACCCAGACCTTTAACGCTAACTTTTTAAGGAATCTTCTCCTGTAGTAGCTTTTATATCCGAACCTATGGAAGTTGATAAATTTTACCAAATGATCATTCTATAATGACCCAGGACCAACTTTTCTATATTGCAGAACAATGGTTCCGGGAACAAGGATGGAAACCGTTTCCCTTCCAGAAGAAAACCTGGAAAGCCTACTTAGCAGGAAAAAACGGACTTCTTAATGCCCCCACTGGGAGTGGCAAAACTTACGCCTTGTGGTTCCCTATTGTTCTGGACTATATAAATCAAAATCCTTCGTATAGAACATCTCATTCAAAAGGGTTAAAAGCTGTTTGGATCACTCCCTTGCGAGCATTATCTCAGGAGATCAGACAGTCTGCGGAAAGAATTATTGCAGATCTGCATCTTCCCCTTACCGTTGGGATCAGAACCGGAGATACCTCCACCAAGGAACGCGCCCAACAGCGTAAGACAATGCCCGATCTGCTGATCACCACTCCCGAAAGCCTTCAATTGTTATTGGCCACTAAAGGATATGACAAAATGTTCAAAGATTGTAATGCTGTGGTGGTAGATGAATGGCATGAACTTTTAGGCACCAAACGAGGCGTACAAATGGAATTGGCCCTCTCCAGGATCAAAACATTATCGAGCAATTTACGGATCTGGGGGATATCAGCAACCATAGGCAACCTGGAAGAAGCAAGGCAGGTATTGCTTGGCCCGGAAAGTAAGGCTTTACAAAATTCAATCCTGATCCGTGCGGCATTGAATAAAAAAATACATGTGATCAGTATAATCCCTGAGGAAATTGAGACCTTTCCCTGGAGAGGACATTTAGGATTACGGCTTCTGGACAGGGTGATACCCATCATTAAAAAAAGCAAGACCACCTTACTCTTCACCAATACCCGAAGCCAATGTGAGATCTGGTTTCAAAAGATCCTGGAGAAATACCCTGAATTTGCCGGTGAAATAGCCATGCATCACGGGAGTATTAATAAAGACACACGTATTTGGGTAGAAGAAGCTATCCGTAATGAAAAATTAAAAGCGGTGGTGTGCACTTCCAGTCTCGATCTGGGGGTCGACTTTGCGCCTGTAGAAACTGTTATACAGATTGGAGGCCCGAAAGGGGTAGCCAGGTTTATGCAACGTGCAGGACGCAGCGGACACCGACCCGGGAAAGAGAGCGTCATTTATTTTTTGCCTACCCATGCCATTGAATTGGTAGAGGCCTCAGCATTGCAACAAGCCGTTGTAAAACAGGCAGTTGAAGACAGAATACCCTACCTGAACAGCTTTGATGTGCTGGTTCAATACCTGACCACCCTTGCAGTTTCAAACGGCTTTATCCCTTCTGAGATATACACAGAAGTAAAAAGCAGTTTTTGTTATCAGGGAATTACTGAAAACGAATGGCGTTGGCTGCTAAACTTTATTGTCCTGGGAAGTCAGAGTCTGCAAACCTATGATGAATACAAGAAAGTAGAAATTGCCGATGACGGCAGATTTGTGGTGCAAAACAGAGGTGTGGCCATGCGCCATAGATTTCAAATAGGAACAATTGTGGGTGATGCCAACCTTACTGTTAGGTATCAAAAAGGCGGGTATATAGGAACTATTGAAGAGTACTTTATTTCCAAATTAACTGCTGGTGATATATTTACTTTTGCCGGGAGGAACCTAGAATTTATCAGGATCAAGGAGATGCAGGCATTGGTGCGGAACTCCTCCAAAAAGACGAGTAAAGTGCCGAGCT
>CBDUON010000011.1:0-29354 GCA_965368835.1 uncultured Eudoraea sp.
ATTCGGTGTACAAAATTTTAATGCCGGTGGGGAACTTATTTTCACCAAAAGATAAAGTAAGGCAGTTGACTAAAACAAAACCCTTCGATCTTTCGAAGGGTTTTTTTATGTGTTGAATCTTAATTCCTGATTAATGCGCCTCCAGCCAATTATCACCTTGTCCCAGCTCCACAACCAGTGGTACCTTTAAGAAGTAGGCAGATTCCATAGCCGTTTTTATCATTTTTTTCATTTGCTCGAGCTCTGGCTTGTAGACATCGAACACCAATTCATCATGGACCTGCAGTAACATCTTGGTCTTAAAATTACCTTCTTCTAATTTTCGGTGGATATCTATCATAGCGATCTTTATGATATCAGCTGCGCTTCCCTGAATGGGTGCGTTGATGGCGTTGCGTTCGGCAGCTCCTCTAACAATAGCATTGCTTCCATTGATATCCTTTAGGTAGCGCCGTCTGCCCAGCACAGTTTGTACATAGCCATTGTCTCTGGCAAAGTCTACCTGATCTGCCATGTACTTTCTTAACTTGGGATAGGTCTTGTAATATGTGTCTATAAGTTCTTTGGCTTCCGACCGGGACAGATCTGTCTGATTGCTGAGCCCAAAGGCAGAAACACCATAAATGATCCCAAAATTCACTGTTTTGGCATTGCCCCTTTGTTCCCTGGTCACCTCATTTAAAGGGATATTGAAAACTTTGGAAGCGGTTGAAGCATGAATGTCTTCCCCATTTTTAAAAGCTTCAATCATCGTATCTTCCTCACTTAGTGCGGCTATGATACGTAATTCTATCTGGGAATAATCTGCTGCCAGCAAGATGTAATCCTTGCTCCTGGGGATAAAAGCCTTACGTACCTGCCTCCCTCTCTCAGTGCGAATAGGGATGTTTTGCAGGTTGGGATTGTTGCTGCTTAAACGGCCCGTGGCGGCAACCGTCTGCATATAGTCTGTATGCACCCTTCCTGTGCTCTTTTCTACCTGAGTAGGAAGTGCATCTACATAGGTGCTTTTTAATTTAGCAAGTCCTCTGTAATCTAGAACATCTCTAATGATCTTATGGTCTTTTGCCAGGTATGACAAAACATCTTCCGCTGTGGAATACTGTCCTGTCTTGGTTTTTTTAGGCTTGGCTACCAGTTTTAGTTTATCAAAAAGGATCTCACCCAATTGCTTGGGCGAAGCAATGTTAAATGTTTCACCGGCTTCTTTATAGATCTTTTCTTCAAGCGATTTAATGTCGGAGTCGAGTGCACCAGATAGTCCATTCAGGAATTCTTCATCGAGGTTTATTCCTTCCAGTTCCATATCTGCGAGGACCCTTAACAATGGGATCTCAATATCCTTAAACAACTCCATTGTATGAGCTTCTCCTAATTCTTTTACAAAATGTTTGGCCAATTGGAAGGTGACATCGGCATCTTCTACGGCATATTCTGTCTGAGCCTCTAAAGGTACTTCGCGCATACTCATTTGATTCTTCCCTTTTTTACCAATAAGCTCAGTTATGGAAACAGGGGTGTAGTTCAGGTATGTTTCAGCGAGTACATCCATATTATGGCGCATGTCTGGGTTGATGAGGTAATGAGCCAACATAGTGTCGAAAAGCGGTCCTTTTACATCCATGCCATATTTCCGCAGCACTTTAATATCATACTTAAGATTCTGCCCTATCTTTTCTATGGAGGTAGAAGCAAAGAAAGGGCGTAATTTTTCGAGTAGATTCTGAGATTCTTTCTGATCTTCCGGAAATGGAATATAATAGCCTTTTCCCGCTTCCCATGAAAAGGCGATCCCAACCAATTCTGCTTCAAGGGGATTTAAGGAAGTTGTTTCGGTATCAAAACAAACAGCCGTTTGTTTCATTAAATTTTTAAGGAAGAGTTCTAAAGCCATCCCCGCCTGGATGCTCTGGTAAACATGGGGAACTTCTTTGATAGTCTTTCTGCCTGTATGAACCTCGAGGGTGGCAGGAGCAGTACCATTCTGTCCAAATAAGGAGAATTGACCACTGCCGGCCGCCTGTGCCTCTTTTTTTGCCGTTGGGGTACTGGTCACCTGGGTAGGAGTATCCTGGGGTTCGCTAGAAAATAGTTTTATGAATTGTTCCCTGAGTCGACGAAATTCTAGCTCCTCAAAGATCTCCTGCACTTTTTCATTATCTGGCATTGAAAGCTCGTAATCCTTGGCGTCAAAGGTGACATCACAGGTAATGCAAATGGTTGCCAATTGTTTAGAAAGTCTTCCCAGTTCGGCATTATCTTCCACCTTCTCCTTCATTTTACCCTTGAGCTTATCAGTGTTTTCTAACAAAGCTTCTAAGGAGCCAAATTCGGCAAGGAATTTTTTGGCCGTTTTTTCACCTACTCCCGGGAATCCGGGAATATTATCACTGGCATCTCCCATCATTCCCAGATAGTCTATCACCTGCTCGGGTCTTTCCACTCCAAACCGCTTTTGAATTTCCGGGATACCCCATATTTCTATGCCGTTTCCCATACGAGAAGGACGGTACATAAATATGTTCTCTGATACAAGTTGTCCAAAATCCTTGTCGGGAGTCACCATAAAAACTTTGTAATCTTCCTTCTCTGCCTGTTTAGCCAGTGTTCCTATTATATCATCTGCTTCCAGGCCTGAAACTTCCACAACCGGAATATGCATGGCTTTTAGGATCTTTTGAATATAGGGAACCGCAATGCGTATGGCATCCGGAGTTTCGTCTCTGTTTGCCTTGTATTCCGGGTATAATTCGGTTCGTTCTGTGCTGCCATCCTTGTCAAAACAGACGGCTAAGTGGTCTGGTTTCTCTCTTCGGATAACATCGAACAAGGAATTCATAAACCCCATGATGGCAGAGGTGTCCATTCCCTTGGAATTGATCCTGGGATTCTTGATAAGTGCGTAATACCCGCGAAAGATGAGGGCGTAGGCATCTAATAAAAAAAGTCGTTTTTGATCGGCCATAACAGTATATAATGAGCAGGTCCAAAACTACAAAGATTCTGGACCAATCTGAAGGATCATGCCTCTATAAAACTCTTTGCGGGTGTATTCACATGACCTTCACCGGAGTACTGCCTGTAAGAGAATCCCGGATGTATGCAATAACCTCCTGTTTCTCCCGCCTTATTTATGGCAATAAAACCAATTTGAATATCCTGATAATTTTTCTTTTTAGCGATAATTCGCCGAACTCCTTCTTCACAGGCCTCTTGCGGCGATTTCCCCTGTCTCATTAATTCCACGATTAAAAAACTGCCAACTGTGCGTACAACTTCTTCGCCCATTCCCGTAGCGGTTGCACCTCCCACTTCATTATCAACAAATAGTCCGGCCCCAATAATAGGGGAGTCGCCTACACGTCCGGCCATTTTATAAGCCATACCACTGGTAGTGCACGCGCCTGCAATATCTCCATTGGCGTCAATGGCAAGCATCCCAATGGTATCGTGATTTTCAATATTGATAACAGGTTGGTATTGAGAAGTTTTTTTCCACTCCTGCCATTCTTCTCTCGATTTTTCTGTCAGCAGGTCTTCTTCAGGGAAGCCCATTTCCAGGGCAAACTGTTTGGCCCCTGCACCGGCCAACATAACATGTGGAGTTTCTTCCATCACTTTCCTTGCCACTGAAACGGCATGCACTATATCTTGCAGATATACCACGGCACCACATCTGCTGTCCTTGTCCATTATACAAGCGTCCAGGGTTACATTTCCATCCCTGTCTGGTCTTCCTCCTTTCCCAACAGATTGATTGCTTACGTCCGCTTCTTCCATCATTACTCCTTGCTCAACGGCATCCAGGGCTGTGCCTTGGCCATCCAATACACTAAAAGCCCTGGCGGTGGCATTAGGAACATCCCAGGTGGCAATTACGATTGGTCCCTTCGCTACTTTTGTTGGTAATACAGCCACCTCTTTTGTTTGGTCCTTACAGGCACCCATCAAGGTTCCTCCTAAGATGGCGGCGCCACCCAAACCTGAGTTTTTCAAAAACTTTCTTCTTTCCATACCCTTGGGTTGTTTACATTTATACCTTTAAATATAGCAATTATGATAGTAGAAGTTTGTGCAAATTCTATGGAATCTGCCTTAAATGCACAACATGCAGGGGCTCAAAGAATTGAACTTTGTTCGGAACTTACCTTAGGAGGAATCACCCCTTCATATGGACTTGTAAAGAAAGTGATAAATGCCATGAGTATCCCGGTTCATGTGCTGATCCGACCCAGAAGTGGAGATTTTTTCTATTCCGACACCGAATTTCAAACCATGTTAGAAGATATAGCTATTTGTGAATCCCTGGGTGCAGATGGGATCGTCTCCGGGGTGTTAACCCCAGATCTGCAGGTAGATTGGGATCGTACTAAAGCTTTAAAAGAGGCTTCCGGGTCATGCTCTTTTACTTTTCACAGGGCTTTTGACCTGGTTACAAACCCACTGGAGACCTTTGTTAAATTACAGGAAATGGGTATTAATACCTTACTGACCTCCGGCCAGGCTAATACTGCCATGGAAGGCATATCATTGCTAAAACAATTAGAGGGAAAATCAAACTCATGTACCATTATGCCCGGTGCTGGGATACGGGATACTAATGCAATTCACTTTAAGCAAGCAGGTTTTAAAGCCATTCATTTGTCGGCTACCAAAAGAGTTTTAAATACAAAAATACTACCACGGATTCCTATGAGCGCAGCAAATAGGATTGAGGAGAATGAGGTCCTTATCACCGATCCGTACATTTTGAAAAAAGTCATTGAAAGCGTTAATTAAGTCTAAAAACCAGTGTTAAGGGTAGCCTAAAGAAATATATTTGTAAAAAAGAGCTATGCTACTGCTGCTACGATGGATCGTTTTTATTGCTATTTATGGTATTCTGGGATTCTATGCCCTGCAGGCAATTAAAACCGCTTCGCGTTTTCCCTGGGTACATTATGCCTTTATGGTGCTCGCCCTTTTGGTCCTGGGGAACTTTTTATATCAGTTTACTCTTGGAGATAATGATGGGACTGTCCTTAACCGACCAAGGAGTTATGCTTTTGGTTTTTTGATCGCTATGCTCACTTTTGAGATCATAACTATTGTCTTCTTGTTCTCCGAAGATATTTTCAGAATGATGGCCGCTTCTATTCAACGAATCTTCGGTTCTTCAGCAGAATTCAGTCTTCCCGCAAGGAGGCGTTTTTTAAGCATAATAGCAATGGGGATAGCAGCTATTCCTTTTAGTGCACTTTTATACGGGATGTATAGAGGAAAGTACGATTTTAGGGTGTTGAAATACGAGCTGGAGTTTGATGACCTTCCGGAGGCATTCCACGGATATCAGATCACTCAGATATCGGATATTCACAGTGGTAGTTTTGACAACCGGAAAAAAATAGAATATGCGGTAAACCTCATAAATGAACAGAAAAGTGACACTATCTTATTTACCGGGGATATGGTGAATAATATGGCTTCAGAAATGGAACCCTGGAAAGAACTTTTTTCAACATTGGAAGCAAAGGATGGGATGTATTCTATTCTTGGGAATCATGATTACGGAGACTATTTTAATTGGGAAACGCCTGAACTCAAAGCTCAAAATCTTGAGGACCTCAAAAAGATACAAGACGAAATAGGTTTTGATCTTATGCTAAATGAAAGCCGCTATTTGCAAAAAGGAGAGGACAAATTAGCCCTTATTGGGGTTGAGAATTGGGGTAGAGGAGGATTTAAAAAAGCAGGAGATCTAAAAAAAGCAACAGAAGATATCCACAAAGATGATTTTAAGATTTTAATGAGTCATGATCCTTCTCATTGGGAAGATGTGGTGATCCATGATGACTATCATTATCATTTAACGCTAAGCGGTCATACCCATGGAATGCAATTCGGGATAGAGATCCCGGGATGGATTAAATGGAGTCCGGCAAAATGGCGCTATAAATACTGGGCAGGTATCTATGAGGAAATGGGACAGCTGATCAATGTGAACAGAGGATTTGGATTTTTAGGCTATCCCGGGAGAGTCGGAATCTGGCCGGAAATAACCGTTATTACCCTTAAAAAGAAAGTAGCTGTGTAAATTTAATGTTAAAGGATTCTTACAAAAGTGTTGCTTTCAATAGAATTTTAACATTTTTTCTTACATTTGATTTGTAACCCAACGCAATACCTATGTCTAAATTCGGAGAACTAATAGATCTCAATGTACCTGTGTTACTTGATTTCTATGCTGAATGGAATGAACAATCCACCGCAATGCATCCTGTTCTCCGTGATGTGGCTGCAGCCCTTGGTGATAAAGGGAAGGTCATAAAAATAGATGTGGACAAGAATAAGGAACTCTCACAAGCCCTAAGAGTAAAGGGATTACCTACCCTAATGATCTACAAAAAAGGGGAGATGGTATGGAGACAAAGTGGGGAACAAGATGCCAATACCCTTATAGGTATCCTCAACGAATACGTTTAGAGTATTTACAATTCAAAGGAAATTAAGTCTGCCTAGTTATTAAGATCTGTTTCATCTGCAACCTTGGTTGCATCTGGGATTACAGTATCTGATATAGGGAGCGTATCCTGTATATCCTCTTCATAATTGTCTTCTAAAGGAGCATCTTCAAGAATTTCGTCCTGATAGAAATGGCTAAACTGATCTATGTGCTCATTAAATATTACTGTCTCCTTTTCGGCCATTTCACGGTCGTTATTTTCAATAAGGATATCAATGATCCTGCGATAGCCTTCCATATCCCCAATAATGTCCTCTAAATTCTTATACTGCTCATCTAGCGGAGTCCCCTGATAATAGTTTAAACGATCTTGGTAGATCAGCTTTAATTCTTCGAAAAGGGCTCTGCCTTTTTGAGTTTCTCCCACTTTATAATATCCATCAACAAAGGGTTCTACAAAAGTATAGAAGCCGTACTTGTCTACAGGCAAATTCTCAATGGTGAGATCTATAATTTCTTTCGCCTTGTCTATTTTATTTTCGTTGATCAGAGCTTCTACCAAACGTGCCAGATTACTTCTGAAAGAAAGTCCCTGCGTTCTGGTTTGAGGATCATGATAGATATCCGGACTACCAGAATTGCCCCAATCCCATCCTTTTACAATCCTGTACATTTCGTCTGTGTCTATACGTCCCATTTCGTATGAACTGCGGTTCTCCGTCTTAATAGGGACCAGTTTATAGGCAAGACCTTCTAATTGAAGGTAGTCTTTCATCCAAATGTATTCTGCCTTGTCAAAACTACCTCCCGAAAAATAGATAGGTCGCTTCCAATCATTATTAGCAATGATATCGAGCATCAAAATGCGATTTTTTGGTAGTGCTTGTGGCAGTTCTATATCAATATAATCAACGATCAGTGCTGAATCCTTTGCTTTTACCAGGCCAGACTCCAGTACATTCTTTTTGTTCACCGGAATCCGAATTTTTTTTGTGGGATAGTACACCAGGTCCAGGGTGCTTTCAGAATAACCACTTAGGTCGGCCCCTTGTTTTTCCAGTAATGAACCAAGTTTTGTTTGAGGGTTGTTGCTTGCCACCCAATTCATAAAATCTTTAATGTCCCAGCGCTTGTCTGTTATTCCCTGATAATAGATCACGTCTCTATTTCCATAGCGATACAGTTCATGGCTAAGCTGTGAAGGAATAGGTTCGCTTCGGTAAGCTTTGCGTTTCATTTGATCTACATACCAGTCAGTAGCAAAAAGGCTTGTACAGATAACCCGTACATCATTTCTATACCCTTCTATTTCTTGTACATACCACAACGGAAATGTATCATTGTCCCCAATGGTAAATAACATGGCCCCTGCTTCTTCCTGACAGGAATCCAAATAGGCCATAGCCGCCGAACGAGCAGTATAACGCCCGGAACGATCGTGATCATCCCAGTTTTGGTAGGCCATAACACCCGGAACAGCCAGGAGACATATCATGGTTATGGCAGGTGCCCAGACTTTTGGTTTTATAAATTTGCTAAACTCTTCATAGAGTCCGTAGACCCCTAAACCTATCCAAAGTGCGAATATGTAGAAGGCACCTACCAGCGAATAATCTCTTTCACGGGGTTGAAAGATGTATGGGTTTGTATAGAATTGAATAGCGATACCGGTGAAAATAAAAAACACGAAGAGCACCCAAAACTGCTTGGGGTCCTTGGATATTTGAAATACCAACCCAATGATCCCCAAAATAAGAGGGAGAAAGAAATAGGTATTTCGCCCTTTGTTGTTCAGTATATCTCCGGGAAGGTTATCCTGACTCCCTAAACGAATGCTGTCTATAAATCCAATGCCACTTAACCATTCCCCGTTGCCATTGTAACGACCCTGCAGATCATCTTGTTTCCCAACAAAATTCCACATAAAATATCGCCCAAACATGTATCCAAATTGGAATTGCACCATGTATTTTATATTCTGCCAGATAGATGGTGGTTGTACCTCCAGGTATTCGCCAAATTGCCGAAGAAAACTTATGTATTGCTCTGCATCTATCTCGCCATTGGCATAGCCCGTCTTTATCTGAGTGACAGCTTTTTGTAATTCGTCATTGCTTGTGGTCATTCGGAATTCGAGCGGACCAAAATATTTCATATAATTTTCTGCGTGTTGCTCACTCCACATCCTGGGCAGAATACCCTGATGATCCGGATTAGGACCCTGAATGGCATCCTTGTATTTGTTTACGATGATATATTTTCCAAGAGTCTCATCTTTTTCATACTTAGGTTTGTCATCTTTATCCTCACCGGGAGCAGCAAAGGTGTCCGAATAATACGTGCCATAAATTGGGCTATCTACTCCGGGGTATTGTTCCCTGTTATAATAGGCCAATAAGGATCGAGCATCCGACGGATTATTCTCATTTATCACCACATTGGCATTGGCACGAATGGGTAACATTAGCCAGGAAGAAAAGCCCAGCAATAAGAACATAAGGCATAAGGTGATAGTGTTTGCCGTTCGGAAATTGTTCTTTCTGGTATAGCTAAGTGCATAATAAAACACTCCGATGAAGATAAGACCCATGATAATAGATCCTGAGTTAAACGGCAGACCTATATTATTGATAAAGAAAACCTCGCTCCATCCAAAGAGTTTTAAAACGTAGGTAAGGGAGAATTTATAGACAAGCATCAAAATAGCCACCACAATGATATTGGCTAACAGGAAGTTCTTTACAGTGGTTTCCTTATATGTCTTAAAATAATAAAGCAGCCCTATAGAAGGGATGGCCAGAAACCCCATAAACTGAATTCCGAAGGTGAGGCCTACCACAAATGATATCAGGATCAAATATTTGTTTCCTCTGGGATCATGCAGATTATCTGTCCATTTAAGACCTAGCCATAATAAAAGGGCCATAATAAAACTGGCCATCGCATAAACCTCCGTCTCCACGGCATTAAACCAAAAACTATCTGAAAAAGTGAATGCCAGGGAACCTACAATGCCACTACCTAAAACGGCAATTGCTTTGGAGTTACTCAATTCTCCGGCACTTGAAATGAGCTTTCGTGTGAGATTGGTAATGGTCCAGAACATAAAAAGGATGGTAAAAGCACTGGATACTCCAGACATATAGTTGACCATTCTGGCAACCTGGTCGGCCTCCAGCGCAAACATGGCAAAAAATGCGCCCAACATTTGCAGTAAGGGAGCTCCGGGTGGATGTGCTACCTGAAGTTTTGCGGAGGTGGTGATATATTCTCCCGCATCCCACCAACTTCCGGTAGGTTCAACTGTAAGGCCATATACTATTAGAGCTATAAAAAAGACTCCCCATCCAAGAATAGAGTCCCATTTTTCAAAGTTTTTTGCAAACATTCAGTCTTCCTTTTACCAATAGTGGCGAAATTACTAATTTAAATAAATATTGAGATCAATATTTCTTAAACCTTTAACAGACAGCTATGGTTGGGTATTAATCGGATTACATTTAAAAAATGTTTGTGCAAATGAAACTTTGTCTTAAATTTGCACGCTCTTTAGCACCATTGGCCTATGGTGTAATTGGCAACACAGCTGGTTTTGGTCCAGTCGTTCTAGGTTCGAGTCCTAGTAGGCCAACAGAAAAGAGTGAAACCCATTACGCAAGTAATGGGTTTTTTTATTCCGGAAGTTCTTTCTCGTTTAGATCGTCTTTAGATGGAATAGGTGATGGAGCTTCATTCTTTACTTGCTCTTCCTCTTCTTGTAAAGCTATATCTTCTTTCTCCTTGACTAGTATTTCCTTATCTGCCATTTCCATCATAGAGCCCATTTTCTTTTTGTCTTTAATCATGGCCCAGGTCATGATAAGGCTTGTACCAATGATCACAAATAACAGGATACCGGGTTCGAAGGTGGCTATCTGTGCCTCCACAGGAATTGCATAAAACAAAAGAACAGTAATAAGACCCCTGGGCGCAATAAATAATTGTGGTAAAATATCCTTTCCGATAAACAATCGAAGTGTTATAAATCTAATGACATAGATAGATACCAGTATCATCATACTAACCATTGCCACATTCAAATTAAAAAGCGACGAGATCACAATAGTGATACCAAAAACTACAAAGAAAAATGTCCGTACAACAAAGGCAGTTTCTAGTGTAATTATATGGAGTTCATGATATATCTGATGAGCTCTTTCCTTTTTAAGAAAATGGACCAGTTTACCGCCAAAAAACAATTTCATATTGGCGATCACCAAACCAAAGATCAGAATTATGATCAGGGATGAGAGGTGCATCTTTTTGCCAAGGGCGTACAAAAGCAGGAGCACAGCAATGAGGAGGAATTGTTTGGCCTGACTTTTAATTTCCTGAAAAATCAGGATGATGGCATAACTCGCTACTATTGCTATGACGATGGTGAGAAGAATGTTGCCAACAAAACCTACAGGGCCTGAGGCTTCTGCCGGATCTAACTGCCCTACCAAAAAGTAGAACATGATAATACCCATGATATCAGAAAAGGTACTTTCATAAATATGGAACTCCTTCTTATGTGCTGCCAGCCCGCTAACACTGGGTATAATGATTGCACTAGATAGAATGGAAAGAGGTGTAGCATATAGCCAGGCCGTATGCATGGTCATTCCTTCTACGAATTGAAATAAAATAAGGGTTGCCACATAAGCCGATCCCAATAAACCGATGAGCGCAATGGCCATAGATTTTAATATGGGCCATAATTTTTCCCTTTTTAATTCAAGTTCCAGGGCAGCTTCTAAAACTATCATTATAAGCCCAACAATACCGAGAACCTCCAGCAAAGGGAAGAAATTAAGAGGTACAGTAACAAAATAACGTATTACATATTGTAAGATAACACCCAGCAAAATGAGCATAAGCACTGAAGGGATATTCGTCTTTTTAGCAATTCCGTTGAACCAGAACGATAAAATAATAATAACTGAAGCCGCAATGATGAGGTTATACGAAGAAAATATTTCCATGAGTTGTTTGTTAAATTAAGCTGTTCTGGTTTGTTTATTAACTAAAGCTAATATCGATATTTTTCAAACACTTTTTCGATAATAATGTAATTTGATTTTCTGAAGGAAATAAAAAGAAAAAATTTGTATATTTGCGGCACTGAAAGGATAGTAAAGTATTCATGAGGGGACAATTTGTCCCCTCTTTTGTTACTTAGAAGTATGTGGAAGGACCAGGTTAAAGCACTTTTGGATGAGGTTTTGGAGGAAAATCCAAGTCTTTTTTTGATCGACCTGTCAATTAGTACCAGCAATAGTATTAAGGTGGTGATAGATGGCGATAATGGTGTTACCCTTGAAGATTGTATGAAGGTCAGCAGGGGTATTGAGCATAATCTGGATAGAGAGGAAACAGATTTTTCGTTGGAAGTAACTTCTGCAGGAGCTTCTGAACCTCTTACAATGCCGAGACAGTACACAAAAAATATTGGACGAAAGATGGAAGTAAGAACTTCCGAGTCAACATATGAAGGAACCCTTCAAGCTGCTACCGCAGATACTATTACACTAGAATGGAAGGCAAGGGAACCAAAACCTATTGGAAAGGGAAAAGTAACTGTTTTGAAGAAACAGACCATCCCTTTTTCAGAGATTATAAAAGCGAACGTAGTACTTAAATTTTAATTGTAGATCAGAATGGAAAATATAGCATTGATCGAATCGTTCTCGGAATTCAAAGATGACAAGTTCATTGACCGGGTAACCCTAATGGCAATTTTGGAAGATGTTTTCAGAAATGCCCTTAAAAAGAAATTTGGATCAGATGATAATTTTGACATTATTATTAACCCGGACAAGGGCGATTTGGAGATATGGAGAAACCGTATTGTAGTGGAAGATGGGGAAGTGGAAGAACCTAATGAGCAAATTTCTCTTTCTGAAGCACGAAAAATTGAACCCGACTTTGAAGTAGGTGAAGATGTGTCTGAAGAAGTTAAGTTGATAGACCTTGGAAGACGTGCAATCCTTGCCTTACGTCAGAATCTGATCTCCAAAATACACGAACACGACAATACCACTATCTATAAGCAGTTTAAAGACCTGGAAGGAGAGATCTATACAGCAGAGGTGCATCATATACGGCATAAAGCCATTATTTTACTGGATGATGAAGGGAATGAGATCATCTTGCCAAAAGACAAACAGATCCCGTCAGATTTCTTTAGAAAAGGAGATAACGTACGCGGTATTATTGAAAGCGTTGAATTAAAGGGGAACAAACCAATGATCATCATGTCCAGAACCTCCCCTGCCTTTTTGGAACAATTATTTTTTCAGGAGATCCCTGAGGTATTCGACGGACTTATTACTATTAAAAAGGCAGTTCGTATCCCAGGTGAGAAGGCCAAGGTAGCGGTTGACACTTATGATGATCGAATAGATCCGGTAGGCGCTTGTGTTGGTATGAAAGGGTCCAGGATCCATGGGATTGTCAGAGAACTTGGGAATGAGAACATAGATGTGATCAACTGGACAAATAATCCTCAGCTTATGGTAACCAGGGCGTTGAGCCCGGCACGTGTGTCTACTGTAAAGCTAAATGACGAGAATATGACCGCTCAGGTATACCTGAAGCCCGAAGAAGTTTCTAAGGCAATAGGTAGGGGAGGCCATAATATTCGTCTGGCCGGCCAACTAACGGGATACGAGATCGATGTCTTTAGAGAAGGTGTTGAAGAAGATGTGGAATTAACAGAATTCTCTGATGAAATTGAAGCTTGGGTCATCGAAGAATTAAAGAAGATAGGTCTTGATACAGCCAGAAGTGTTCTGGAGCAAGATATAGATGATCTTATTAAAAGGACCGATCTGGAGGAGGAGACCATTAGGGAAGTGGTTCGTATCCTGAAATCGGAATTTGAAGATTAAGCTATATATTAGCGTAATAAATTAAGTGAGCAAATAGTATTTATGGCAGATAATGCAACAATAAGGCTTAATAAAGTTTTAAGAGAACTTAATATCTCCCTGGATAGGGCGGTCGATTTTCTTGCCTCCAAAGGGCATACTATAGACGCACGTCCTACCACCAAAATATCAGAGGAGGTACATCAGGTTCTTTTAGACGAATTCCAAACCGATATGAGCAAGAAAGTTGCTTCCATAGAAGTAGGTGAGGAAAAGCGTAAGGAAAAAGAAGCCATAAGACTACAATTAGAGCAGGAACAGGAAGAAAGACGTCTGGTCAGAGAAAAACGCGCTGCTGCAAGCGAAGTGGTGAAGGCCAAAGGAGAACTTGCCGGACCAAAAATGGTTGGGAAGATAGACCTGGAAAGCAAGAAGAAACCTAAACCTGCAAAAAAAGAGGCTCCAGCGCCTGTCGTTGAAGAAAAAGAGGCAAAAGTTGAGCCGCCGGTCGTTGAGAAACCCGAAAAGAAAGTTGCCAAGAAAGAAGAAAAACCGGCTAAAGAAGAAAAGGCTGAGAAGCCCAAAGAGGTAGAGGAAGAAGTAGTAGAACCGAAAGCTATAGAAACAAAGTATCAAAAGCTTTCCGGTCCTAAAATCATGGGAGACAAAATTGATCTCACCAAATTTGCAAAACCAAAAAAGAAAAAAGAACAACCTGCCAAAGCAGATCCCAACGACCGTAAGAAGAGAAGAAGAAGGATCATTAGCGATACTAGTCCACGAACTGGTGGAAGAGGAAGAGCAGGAGATAAAAGAGGAGCAAGACCTGGTGCAACTGCTAAAGTTGAACCCACGGAAGAGGAAGTTCAAAAACAAGTAAGGGAAACCCTGGAAAAATTACAGGGAAAATCCAAAAAAGGAAAAGGGGCAAAATACCGACGAGATAAAAGAGATCAGCACAGGCAGCAGTCTGAGGCAGATCTTGAACTGCAAGAACTGGAAAACAAGGTTCTGAAAGTGACAGAATTTGTCACAGCAGGAGAAGTGGCAACCATGATGGACGTCCCTACAACGCAGATCATCTCTGCCTGTATGTCGCTCGGAATTATGGTAACCATGAATCAACGTCTGGATGCAGAAACCCTTTCCATTGTGGCCGAAGAATTTGGCTATGAAGTAGAGTTTGTTACTGCAGATATTGAAGAAGCCATTGAAGATGAAGTGGATGCTCCGGAAGATCTTAAGCCAAGAGCTCCTATAGTTACCGTAATGGGTCACGTAGATCACGGGAAGACCTCACTTCTGGATTATATCAGACAAGAAAATGTAATTGCCGGAGAAAGCGGTGGTATTACACAGCATATTGGTGCCTATGGGGTGGAGTTGGATAACGGACAAAAGATTGCATTTCTGGATACACCCGGTCACGAAGCGTTTACCGCTATGCGGGCGAGGGGAGCACAGGTAACAGACATTGCTATCATTGTGATTGCAGCAGATGACGATATCATGCCACAGACCAAAGAAGCTATTAGTCATGCTCAGGCGGCTGGGGTACCTATTGTATTTGCAATAAATAAAATAGACAGACCAACTGCCAACCCAGACAAGATAAAAGAAGGACTGGCAGCCATGAACCTGTTGGTAGAAGATTGGGGTGGTAAAATACAATCACACAATATTTCTGCTAAAACAGGAGAAGGAGTCAAAGAATTGCTGGAAAAAGTGCTGTTGGAAGCAGAATTGTTAGAGTTAAAAGCTAACCCGGACAAGCTTGCCTCCGGTACTGTTGTAGAAGCCTTCTTAGATAAGGGTAGAGGATATGTATCTACCGTACTTGTGTTGGCGGGTACTCTGGAAATTGGAGACTATGTCCTGGCCGGAACTTGTAGCGGTAAGATAAAGGCCATGCAGGACGAACGAGGGAAGATCGTGAAAAAAGCTGGTCCCTCAACGCCTATTTCTATTCTGGGATTAGATGGAGCTCCACAAGCTGGTGATAAGTTTAATGTGCTGGAAGATGAAAGGGAAGCAAAACAGATCGCGGCTAAAAGAAGTCAGTTAATGCGCGAACAATCTGTACGTACGCAGAGACATATTACTTTAGACGAGATCGGCAGACGTATTGCATTGGGCGATTTCAAAGAATTGAATATTATCCTGAAAGGGGATGTGGATGGTTCTGTGGAAGCATTGACAGATAGTTTCCAAAAATTATCGACCGAAGAAATCCAGGTTAATATTATACATAAAGGAGTAGGTGCCATCACAGAATCGGATATACTCTTGGCTTCGGCTTCTGATGCTATCGTAATTGGCTTTAATGTGAGACCAATGGGTAATGCACGCGACATTGCAGATAAGGAAGAAATAGACATCAGGATGTACTCTATCATCTATGATGCCATCAACGACCTTAAAGATGCCATGGAAGGGATGCTTTCTCCAGAGATTAAAGAAGAGATCACCGGAACTGCAGAGATCAGAGAAACTTTCAAAATATCTAAAATTGGTACCATTGCAGGATGTATGGTGACAAGTGGAAAAATATTCAGAAACTCAAATATCAGACTCATTAGAGATGGTGTAGTGATCTATACCGGATTGCTTTCTTCCTTAAAACGCTTTAAAGATGATGTGAAGGAAGTAGCTAAAGGGTATGACTGTGGTCTTCAGATTAAGAACTACAATGACATAAAAGAGAATGACATTGTAGAAGCTTACCAGGAAGTAGCGGTAAAAAAGAAACTTAAGTAGGAACCATATTTAATAAAAAAACCCGCCTTTTTGAAGGCGGGTTTTTTTATGTCTAAGTACTAGTTCTACTTATTTGTATTTAAGGGCTTAAGTATTATAGATTCCGGGTACTTCTTACGTACTTCCGTATAGGTTCTCTCTACGTCCATTTTGTCTTTGAACCTGCCTAAATGTACCCTGTAAGTTGGGGAATCAAAAATGATATTGGAACTGTACTGAGGAAAATCTACCCCTGCCTCAGATTTCAATCTGGAAGCAGCTGCATAAGAGCCAAAACCGATCTGAATAGTATAGTATCCGGTATTGGTATTCATCTTTTTATAGATGTCTAATAGTTTAGTTATATTCGGATCTTGTTCAATGGTGACTAATCCATCCTGAGCTTTGGCTGAAAGATGGAAAAGTAGAAAAAACAGCATGTACAGGGCAATTCTCATAAGATTTTAATATTCTTGAAATTAGTAATAAACAAAGGTAATTTTTTAAGGGTTAAACAGTATAGAGAAATCTTATTTAGAATAAGTATAAATTATCAATTATCAATCGTTAAGGATTTCCCAAATAAAGTCAATGTCGTATTTTTGCTCCCAATAAATTTGGCGATAAATACACCTAATTTACTTTAGGTAGAGAAATTATCGTGCCAAGATTTTGATAGAAACAATTTCAATATGAAAAAGGTTTTGTACCGCACTCAGATTTCTACTATTTCCGGTATTTCTTTGGTAGTTCTTCTACTCTTTTCAAATTTTATTCTCGCTCAAGATCAGGCTGTAGCTGCAGTTGCTGTTGAACAGGTCGCTACCGAGGCTGCCGCAGGAGGAGATGTTGCGAAAGGAAAACAGTTATTTAATCAGAATTGTGCTGCTTGTCATGCCCTGGACAGGAAAATGACAGGTCCGGCATTGGCCAATGTAGAAGCCAGACTTTCTGAAGATCAAGGCTTGGATAAGGAGTGGTTGTATACCTGGATCAAGAATAGTTCTGGAATGATCTCTTCCGGAGATGCATATGCTAACAAGATCTACGAAGAATACAATCAGGCGGCCATGACGGCTTTTCCTACGCTTTCGAATGAAGACATTGACAATATTTTGGCTTATACAGCTGCACCACCACCCGCACCTGTGCAGGCCGTAGCGGTAGCAGGGGATTTATCAGCAGACGGAGGTTCCTCATCAGGGATCACCAACGAGGTTATTCTGGGCGCTTTGGTTCTTGTTTTTGGTCTTCTGGTAATGATGTTGATTCTTGTCAATATTACATTGCGAAGAATTGCTGAGGCAAATGGAGTGGTCCTCGAAAAAGCCAAGGCTGAGAAAAGGCTGCCTATTTGGAAGGCATTTGCTCAAAATCAGTTCCTGGGGTTGGTCTTTTCAATCTTATTGCTTTTAGCGAGTGCGTATTACGCCTACGGATGGATGATGCAAATTGGGGTAGATCAGGGATATCAGCCAATTCAACCAATTCATTATTCTCATAAAATACACGCAGGAGATAATAAGATCGATTGTAAATATTGCCATTCCTCTGCAAGAGTATCCAAGCATTCAGGGATTCCAGCCCTAAATGTCTGTATGAACTGTCACAAGTCTATTTATGAGTATAAAGGTAATCCGGAAGGTCCTTCAGCAGAAGACATTGCCAATGGATATACTAATGAGTTCTACACCGGAGAAATAAAAAAATTATACAAGGCTGTAGGTTGGGATGAAGAAAACCAGAAATATACCGGAGAGTCTAAGCCGGTAGAGTGGGTACGTATCCACAATTTGCCAGACCTTGCTTATTTCAATCATTCACAGCATGTATCTGTTGCGGGAATTGAATGTCAGACATGCCATGGTCCTGTTGAGGAAATGGAGATCATGTATCAGTACGCTCCTTTAACCATGGGATGGTGTATAAATTGTCACCGGGAGACCAATGTTAATTTGGAAGACAATGCCTACTATGAAAAAATTCATGAGGCACTTTCAGAAAAATATGGTGTAGAGAAACTTACCGCTGCACAATTGGGTGGTTTGGAATGTGGAAAATGTCATTATTAAGAATAAATTACAAGTAGCTAATTACAGATAGATCGTATGGCGTCAAACAAGATATATTGGAAGAACGAAGAGGAGTTAAATCCAACCGATTCCATTGTACAGAAGCTGAGTGAAAATGAGTTTCCGGAAGAGATTCCTGTTGATGAATTTTTAGGTGACAAAGAAACCCTATCCGATTCAAAAACGAACCGAAGGGATTTTTTGAAATATGTCGGTTTTAGCACGGCAGCAGCATCTATTGCGGCTTGTGAAGGGCCCGTTATTAAATCGATCCCTTATGTAGTACAACCAGAACGCATTGTTCCCGGAGTAGCAAATTACTATGCTACCACTATTGCCAACGGCTATGATTTTGCCAGCATCCTAATTAAAACAAGAGAAGGCCGGCCAATTAAAGTAGAGAATAACAAAGAAGCTAAATCTGCGGGGAATTCTAATGCCCGTATTCAGGCTTCTGTTCTTTCATTATATGACAGTACAAGGTTACAGGGTCCCCTCTCTAATGGAGAACCTATAGAATGGGCCGTACTGGATGCCAATGTTAAAGCAAAATTAGGAGCACTAAAAGATTCAGGCAGACAGGTCGTTTTATTAACTCAGACCTACGCCAGTCCTTCTACTGCGAGTCTGATTGCCGATTTTACAGCGGCCTATCCAAATACCAAACATATTACGTACGATGCCATTGCCCAAGACGCAGCATTAAACGCTTATGAAATGGTCTATGGCGAAAGAGCCCTGGCAGATTATAATTTCGAGAAAGCTGAACTCATTGTTTCTTTTGGAGCTGATTTTCTAGGAGATTGGCAAGGTGGAGGATATGATGCAGGGTATTCACGAGGACGCGTACCTAAGAATGGTAAAATGTCTCGCCATATACAGTTTGAGGCTAATATGTCCCTTACCGGCGCCAATGCTGATAAGCGAATCCCATTAAAACCTTCCGAACAGAAAAAAGCGCTGGCTGCATTATACGGAAAACTTAATAATGGCAAAGTCTCTACGGATCTAAGCGAAGGAATTTTAGCCATGGTGGATATGACAGCTGCCGAGATCAGAAAAATGGGCAGTAAGGCCGTGGTGGTGACTGGTATAGATGATACAGATGCACAAAGTGTTGTCCTTGCTATTAATAAGATGCTTAGCAGTGAGGCCTTTGATACAAAAGCACCGAAATACACAAGACAAGGAAATACGAAGGACGTACAACAACTGATCGCTGATATGAAAGCGGGCAGAGTTGGAATGTTGATCATGGATGGTGTGAACCCTATGTATACCCTGCCAAATGCCGCCGACTTTGCCGAAGGCGTCGAAAAAGTTGATCTGTCTGTTACCTTTTCCACAAACTGGAATGAGACTACAGAAAGAACCCAATTTACAGCTGCAGCCAATCATTATTTGGAATCATGGGGAGATGCCGAGTTGAAAAAAGGGCATTTCAGTCTAATGCAGCCAACTATCAAAGAACTTTTCGATACCAAACAATTCCAGCAAGCTTTGCTTACCTGGATGGATAATGATCAATCCTATTATGAGTACATAAAGAATTCCTGGACATCCACTTTATTAGGAGATGCTTCCTGGAATAAGGCTTTACACGATGGAGTGTTTAACAGTACAAGTATGGCTGGGGATACTGCACCTTCAGAAGTGCCTAATGATACAGAAGCTGGTGACAATATGGTGTTGATGTCTGCCGTTCAGCGTTTGGCCATGGCTGCTTCAGAAGGAATGGAACTTATCTTATATCCTAAAGTAGGAATGGGAGACGGGCAACAAGCCAATAATCCATGGCTTCAGGAATTCCCCGATCCTATTACCCGTGTAACATGGGATAACTATATTACAGTTTCCAAAGCAGATGCTGCAGAACTTGGACTTATCAATGAGAATGTAGCTAATGGAGGACTAGATGGAAGCTATGCCAATGTAACGGTGAATGGGATTAGTCTGAACAATGTTCCGGTGATCATTCAACCCGGACAGGCGCCTAAGACGGTTGGACTATCTTTTGGATATGGGAGAAAGGTGGGAATGAAAGAGGAAATGCAGACAGGTATTAATGCTTATGCTGTGTATAACAATTTTAACACAGTTCAGTCCGTATCCATTGAAAAAGCCAGCGGTATGCACGAGTTTGCGTGTATACAATTGCAAAATACCCTCATGGGAAGGGGTGAGATCATCAAAGAAACTACCCTTGATAAATATACCACAGAAGATGCACAAGAATGGAATCCTGTTCCGCAAGTATCTTTGAACCATCAGGAAGTTCCTGCTACCACTGTAGATCTTTGGACCTCTTTTGATCGTTCTATAGGACATCATTTCAATATGTCTATTGACCTGAATGCCTGTACCGGATGTGGGGCCTGTGTTATTGCCTGCCATGCCGAAAACAACGTACCGGTTGTTGGAAAAATGGAAGTTCGCAAATCCAGGGATATGCACTGGTTGCGTATAGACAGATACTATTCTTCAGAAGACACTTTTGAAGATGACAATATAAAGAAGGACGAGTTTTCAGGAGCTTTCGAATCAAAATCGGGCTTTGAGGAAATGGAAAGAGCAGCTGTAAATCCACAGGTCGCCTTTCAGCCTGTAATGTGTCAGCATTGTAATCATGCGCCTTGTGAAACTGTTTGTCCGGTTGCGGCTACTACACACAGCCGACAAGGACAGAATCATATGGCTTATAACAGATGTGTTGGAACAAGATATTGTGCTAACAACTGTCCTTATAAAGTAAGACGCTTCAACTGGTTCTTGTATAACAACAATGACGAGTTCGATTTCCATATGAACAATGACCTTGGAAAAATGGTCATTAATCCGGATGTTACTGTAAGATCTAGAGGAGTTATCGAAAAATGTTCCCTTTGTATCCAAATGACACAAAAAACCATCCTGGATGCCAAGCGCGATGGAAGGGTTATTGAAGACGGAGAGTTTCAAACGGCTTGTTCCAATGCTTGTAGCAACGGAGCTATTGTTTTTGGCGATATAAACAATGAAGAAAGTAAGGTAGCCGAACTGAAAAAAGAAGATAGAATGTACCACTTGTTAGAAGCCGTAGGCACCAAGCCTAATGTGTTCTATCATGTGAAAGTACGTAATACCAACGAAGCTTAATTAAGAAATAAAGAACGTAACTATAACAGAAATCTATGGCGTCGCATTACGAAGCACCTATACGGAAACCCCTTGTTATTGGAGACAAAAGCTACCATGACGTATCGGTAGACATTGCAGCTCCAATTGAAGGGAGAGCCAGCAGGCAGTGGTGGATAGTATTTTCCATCGCTTTGGCTGCATTCCTTTGGGGAATTGGTGCTATTATTTATACGATCTCAACAGGTATTGGTACCTGGGGACTCAATAAAACAGTTAACTGGGCATGGGATATCACCAACTTTGTATGGTGGGTAGGTATTGGTCATGCCGGGACACTGATCTCCGCGGTACTATTATTGTTCCGTCAGAAATGGAGAATGGCAATTAACCGTTCTGCGGAAGCCATGACCATATTTTCTGTGATCCAGGCAGGATTATTCCCGATCATTCACATGGGTAGACCCTGGTTGGCCTATTGGGTGGTTCCAATTCCAAACCAGTTTGGATCTTTATGGGTAAACTTTAATTCACCTTTATTGTGGGACGTTTTTGCGATCTCGACTTATCTTTCAGTTTCACTGGTTTTCTGGTGGACAGGACTATTGCCAGATTTTGCTATGATCCGGGACAGGGCAGTAAAGCCATTCCAGAAAAAGATCTATGGCCTGGTGAGTTTTGGATGGACAGGCAGGGCCAAGGATTGGCAGCGATTTGAGGAAGTATCTTTAGTGTTGGCCGGTTTGGCGACACCTCTAGTACTTTCTGTACACACTATTGTATCATTTGACTTTGCTACTTCCGTTATCCCCGGATGGCATACCACCATCTTTCCTCCCTATTTTGTGGCTGGGGCTATCTTTTCCGGGTTTGCTATGGTGCAAACCTTATTGATCATCATGCGAAAAGTAAGCCACCTGGAAGACTATATTACCGTACAGCATATAGAATTAATGAACATCGTAATCATGGTTACGGGGTCTATCGTAGGTTGTGCCTATATTACTGAGCTGTTTATCGCATGGTATTCCGGAGTAGAATACGAACAATACGCATTTCTTAACAGGGCAACAGGACCTTATTGGTGGGCGTATTTATTGATGATGAGTTGTAATGTGGTATCTCCACAGATCATGTGGTTCAAAAAGATCAGGACCAGTATAGTTATCTCCTTTATTATTTCAATTGTAGTGAATGTTGGAATGTGGTTCGAACGCTTTGTGATCATAGTTACATCGCTTCACCGTGATTACCTTCCATCATCCTGGACCATGTTCTCACCAACATTTGTTGATATAGGAATATTTATTGGTACCATAGGCTTCTTCTTTGTTCTCTTCTTATTGTACTCAAGAACCTTCCCGGTAATTGCTCAGGCAGAAGTAAAATCAATATTAAAAGCCTCCGGATCTAAATACAAAAAACTTAGAGATGCCGGTAAGCCCTTATACCAAATGCCTGTAATGAAGGCAGGGCAAAAAGAAGTAAAGGCTGCAGCTCCGCCACCTGTAAAGGCTGAAGGCAAGGTCTCAGATCTTCTTTCTAAATTGGGTGCTTTTGATCCTTCAAAAGACAAAGCAGATGATCTTAAAAAGGTAAAAGGGATCGGACCAAAAATGGAAAAGACACTTAATGAAATAGGCATTTTTACTTTTGCTCAGGTTAGTAGAATGACCAACACAGAATATGATCTTTTAGATGCAATAACCGGGTCTTTCCCTGGCAGGGCACAAAGAGATGATTGGGCCGGACAGGCTGGTAAATTAAATAAGAACTCATAGATATGGCCTCTAAAGTTATACATGCTTATTACAATGATGACGACATCCTCATGCAGGCGGTCAAGAAGGTAAAGGCTACCAAACATCATATCGAAGAAGTGTACTGCCCATTTCCGGTTCATGGACTAGACAAGGCTATGGGATTAGCTCCAACAAGAATAGCTATTACTTCTTTTATGTATGGCTGCCTTGGTTTAATAGTCTCTATTGTGATGATGAATTATATCATGATAGATGATTGGCCTCAGGATATTGGGGGTAAACCCAGTTTTAGTTATATAGAGAACATGCCGGCTTTTGTGCCAATTATGTTTGAATTGACGGTATTTTTTGCTGCTCACTTAATGGTGATCACCTTCTACCTTCGAAGTAGGTTGTGGCCCTTTAAAGAGGCAGAAAATCCCGATCCTCGTACCACAGATGATCATTTTGTCATGGAGATAGAAGTACATGGAGATGAGAAAACATTAATGGCGATGCTTAAGGAATCTGGAGCAGTTGAGATTAATAAGGTAGAAAAGTAGTTCAGGAATTATGAAGAGTATACTAAAAATAGGAATTTTGTTTACTGCCGTACTTGGGATGGTTTCTTGTGCGGATAAGGAAAGTAGGAACTATGAGTACATGCCAAACATGTATTTTCCTGTTGGCTACGAAACCTATCAACAAGTAAATTTCTTACCTAGTGGATCTGAGGCAATGCAACCTGCGGATAATACCATATCCAGAGGATGGCTTCCTTATGAATTTGCCAATGATCTTGAAGGAAAGGATATGGCCAGGCTACAACTTAGTCCTTTGGATTCTCTGAATACTGAGGATAATTTGGCCACAGGGAAAGAATTATATGATATTTATTGCGCCATCTGTCATGGGGCAAAAGGAGATGGACAGGGAGCTTTGGTAAAAAGGGAAAAGATACTTGGAGTACCGAGTTATGCAGATGCAGCCAGGGATATTACTGTAGGCTCTACCTATCACACTATATATTACGGTCTCAATTCTATGGGATCTTATGCAGGACAGATCAATTATAAAGAGAGATGGCAGGTTGCCGAGTATGTTATGCAACTGAAACAGGACCTAACTAAATAAGACTCAGACTTAAACTATGTATACGTTTTCTAACAGATTAAAAATTGGAGCTATTATCCTGATGGGGCTTGGGATCTTGGGAATGGGGATAGGTTTTGTAACTGCTCCAGATACCGTAGAAGAGGCCAAAGCAAAGGTTGCTGCTCATGACGAAGGTCATGGTGAAGCCCATGCCGTAGAAGGAGATCATGAGGTAGCAGGAGCTGATCATGCAATGGCAGCAGAACACGATGCGGCACATGATGAGCATGTATTGCATCAATTGCAAAACAGGCCCTGGTCTGCATTATATGTTGCAGCCTTCTTTTTCTTTATGATAGCCCTTGGGGTGCTGGCTTTCTATGCCATTCAAAGAGCGGCCCAGGCAGGTTGGTCACCTCTCTTGTTTAGGGTGATGGAAGGAATTACGGCCTATTTGGTGCCTGGAGGCATCATCATAATGGTCTTTTTTGTACTGTCTATTATGCACTTCAATCATGTGTTTGTTTGGATGGATGCTGAGGTAGTGGCGGAAGATGCTTTGCTACAGGGAAAAGCCGGGTATTTGAATCCAACTTTTTTCCTTATCAGAGCAGCGATCTTTCTTGGAGGCTGGATCTTCTATCGCGAAATTTCAAGAAAATTATCACTGGCACAAGATGCATCTGATGACGATAGCAACTTTAAGAAAAATTTTAAATGGTCTGCAGCCTTCCTGGTTTTTTACCTGGTTACGGAATCCATTATGTCATGGGACTGGATCATGAGTGTAGATCCGCATTGGTTTAGTACCCTTTTTGGATGGTATGTGTTTGCAAGTATGATGGTATCAGGGATCACCGTCATTGCTTTGATCACTATTTATTTAAAATCAAAAGGATACCTCCCCGATGTCAACGACAGTCATATCCATGATTTGGCAAAATTTATGTTTGGATTCAGTATTTTCTGGACGTACCTTTGGTTTAGCCAGTTTATGTTGATCTGGTACGCAAATATTCCGGAAGAAGTAACCTATTTTGTAACAAGAATTGAAGATTTTAATCTACCGTTCTTTGGAATGGTGGCCATGAACTTTATATTTCCTGTTTTACTATTGATGAACAGCGATTATAAACGAATCAATTGGTTTGTGGTTATGACCGGGATCGTAATACTTGCAGGACATTATTTAGATATTTTCAACATGATAATGCCGGCAACTGTAGGTGACCAGTGGTACATAGGAATTCCAGAAATAGGTGCAGTTTGTTTCTTTGCAGGGCTATTTATATTTTGGGTATTCAGGGCCTTGACAAAGGCACCTTTACAGCCAAAGAGAAATCCATTTATTGAAGAAAGCAGACATTTTCACTATTAAAAAATACAGTAACCTTTTAGTTTAGACAATGACTACATTACTTACTATACTTGTTTTGGTCCTAGTGGCAATTGCGATCTGGCAAATGACCAAGATCTTTGAATTGTCTCAGATCAAAGCAGATAATTCACAGGTAGCCAATGATACTGATAACAAGTATAATGGTTATCTGATGTTTGCCTTTTTGATCTTTATTTACGGGATCACCATTTTCAGCTTTTGGAAATACGCTAAGTTCTTATTGCCTGAAGCGGCTTCTGAACATGGCGCCGAATATGACAGTTTAATGTTATGGTCTTTTGTGATCATTTTTATAGTGCAAACAATCACTCAGGCATTATTACATTATTTTGGTTATAAGTATAGAGGAGTAAAAGGTAATAAGGCACTTTTCTTTGCAGACAATGACCGCCTTGAATTTATTTGGACCATTATTCCGGTAGTTGTTCTGGCAGGATTGATCTTGTGGGGACTGTATACCTGGACCAATATTATGGACGTAAATGATGAAGACGATCCATTGATAGTAGAATTATATGCCCAGCAGTTTAACTGGACGGCGCGTTACGGAGGAGGCGATAATGTCCTTGGAGGAGCCAATGTTCGTATGATCGATATAGACAGGGCCAATGTCCTTGGATTAGATGAATCTGACCCCTATTCCAATGATGACGTGATCGTTAAAGAATTGCATTTGCCGGTAGGACGAAAAGTCAATTTTAAATTTCGTTCACAAGATGTTTTGCATTCTGCTTATATGCCTCATTTTAGGGCACAAATGAATTGTGTTCCCGGGATGATCACTGAATTTTCGTTTACTCCCTCCATTACCACCGAAGAAATGCGTTTAAATCCGGATGTGGTAGATAAAGTAAAAAGAACAAATGCTATCAGGGCTGAAAGAGCGGCCAACGGAGAACCTAACTCAGATCCCTGGGAGTTCGATTATATCCTTTTATGTAACAAGATCTGTGGGAAATCTCATTACAATATGCAGATGAAGATCATTGTAGAAACAGAAGAAGAATACAATGCCTGGATGGAAAGTCAACAGACCTTCTCCCAGTTAATGGCATCCATGAAATAACTTAGGCTAGAAAAGAAAATTAATATAAAATTAAATTAGATTATGTCTGCTACAGCACATGCACACGTTGATGATCATGCAGATGATCATGGACATCATCACAAAGAAACCTTTGTTACCAAATACATATTTAGTCAGGATCACAAAATGATCTCTAAACAGTATCTGATAACAGGTTTGATCATGGGGATCATAGGAATTGCCATGTCCTTATTGTTCAGAATGCAGTTGGCCTGGCCAGGAGAATCCTTCCCTATCTTTGAAGCAATTTTAGGTAGATGGGCGCCAGATGGCGTAATGGATGCAGATATGTATCTGGCTTTGGTTACCATTCACGGAACCATCATGGTATTCTTTGTTCTTACTGCCGGCTTAAGTGGTACCTTTAGTAACCTCCTTATCCCGTTGCAGATCGGTGCACGCGACATGGCTTCCGGATTTTTGAACATGCTTTCATATTGGATGTTCTTTACATCTAGTGTGATCATGGTAATCTCTTTGTTTGTAGAGGCAGGTCCGGCCGCAGCTGGTTGGACGATATATCCGCCATTAAGTGCACTACCAATGGCTCAACCAGGTTCTGGTATGGGAATGACGCTTTGGCTGGTCTCAATGGCCATCTTTATTGCATCTTCCTTATTAGGTTCCTTGAATTACATCGTTACTGTGATCAATCTCAGGACTAAAGGGATGTCTATGACAAGACTTCCATTGTCAATTTGGGCCTTCTTTGTAACTGCAATTATTGGGGTTGTTTCTTTCCCGGTATTATTATCTGCAGCATTGCTCCTAATCATGGACAGAAGTTTTGGTACTTCTTTTTTCTTATCAGATATTTTTATACAAGGTGAGGTACTTCACTATCAGGGAGGATCTCCTGTACTATACGAACACCTGTTCTGGTTCCTTGGACACCCTGAGGTTTATATCGTAATATTACCGGCGCTCGGGATCACCTCAGAAGTGATGTCCACAAACGCCAGAAAACCTATTTTTGGGTATAGAGCAATGGTAGCCTCTATTTTGGCTATTGCCTTCTTATCCACCATTGTTTGGGGGCACCATATGTTTATCTCCGGGATGAATCCATTTCTTGGGTCTGTCTTTACTTTTACAACCTTATTGATAGCCATCCCTTCAGCGGTAAAGGCCTTCAACTATATAACGACGCTTTGGAAAGGGAACCTACAGTTAAATCCTGGCATGCTCTTTTCTATTGGTCTGGTCTCTACTTTTATCACAGGAGGTCTAACCGGGATCATTTTAGGGGATAGCACCTTAGACATCAATGTACACGATACATATTTTGTGGTAGCACACTTCCATTTGGTGATGGGAATATCAGCACTCTACGGACTTTTTGCTGGAGTCTACCACTGGTTCCCTAAGATGTTCAAGAGGATGATGAATAAGAATCTGGGCTATGTACATTTTTGGGTAACAGCTATTTGTGCGTATGGGGTATTCTTCCCAATGCACTTTGTGGGAATGGCAGGTGTGCCAAGAAGATATTACGAGAATACAGCCTTCCCTATGTTCGATGAATTAGCAGATTTGAATATACTTATAACAGTATTTGCCCTAATAGCAGGAGCAGCTCAGTTAGTGTTCCTTTACAATTTTGTACACAGTATTTTTTACGGAAAACCTACAGTTCAAAATCCATGGAATTCGAATACGCTAGAATGGACAGCACCTATTGAACATATCCATGGAAACTGGGAAGGAAAAATACCTGAAGTACACCGTTGGGCTTATGATTACAGTAAGACACTGCCTAATGGCGAATACGTGATAAAAGGCCAGGATTTTGTGCCTCAGAATATACCTCTGCAGGAGGAAGAAGAAGAGATGCATCATTAAGGACTTCGTTAATTAAATAATGGACCCATGCTGTGATATACATATTCACGTCATGGGTCTTTTTTTATTGTGAATTTCAATACTCTCATCCTTCAATAAATTGTAATACCTTTATTCAAGTAAATAGTTAAATACCCTAATTCTCATGAAGATAAAATTGCTACTCTTACTACTTATGTGCAGCACAATGGCTATACAGGCTCAGCGCAAACCAAAGATCAAAGGAAACCGAACAGTAATAGAAGTAAAGGACGCCTTACCTCCCTTTACGAAATTAGAACTTCGGGATGATCTGGAAGTTACCCTTCGCAGATCAACAGAAGAAGCCTATACTGTTACAGCAGATGATAATCTTATTGATGTATTGAAATTCAAGATAGTGGACAGTACTTTGGTCATCTCTTCATTTTACCAGATCACCGCCAAAAAGAAATTGGATATAGTTATTTCATATACACAACTTAATTCTATTATGCTCAGTGATGGAAAACTTACTTCAATAGACAAGATAAGTTCTGAAGTATTAAAAATTACCACTTTGGGATCTGCCAAAATTGAGCTGGGTGCAGATGCAGGTCTTGTTAAAATAGACATGCAGGATAACAGTTCAGGCACCTTCAATCTCACAACAGATTCATTATCTGTTACACTTTTGAATAAGGCAGATGCCAATATTTATTCCAATTCATTCAACAATGCTCTCTCAATGAAGGACAATACCAGTTTAGAAATAGAGGGTACTGCAGATTATTTTGAATTCACTGTAGACGGAAACGCCAAACTAAGAGCTGAAGATCTTGAGACCCGGAAATTAACTGCAACACTTATGGGCTCATCAGACGCCCGATTTTTTGTCACAAATACTATAAGCCTGAGGCAGCAAGGCTCTTCTCGTTGTTATCTTTACGGAGATCCTGCAATAGAAATAAAGC
>CBDUON010000012.1:0-29093 GCA_965368835.1 uncultured Eudoraea sp.
CAACACAAGCTCCACAACCTATACAGGCGGCGGCATAAAAGGAATCATCTGCTTTTTCTTTTTCAATAGGAATAGAATTGGCATCTATTGTATTTCCAGAGGTATTTACTGAAATATATCCTCCAGCCTGCTGTATTCTATCAAAAGCCGTTCGGTCTATTATCAGATCCTTGATGACGGGAAATGCTTTAGCACGGAAAGGTTCTATGGTGATGGTATCACCGTCCTTAAAACTGCGCATATGCAATTGACAAACAGTGATCATTCTATCCGGTCCATGAGGACGACCATTGATCTGAAGTGAGCAGGTTCCACAGATCCCTTCCCTACAATCATGATCGAACTCTATAGGCTCTTCGCCTTTGGTGATAAGTTCTTCATTCAAAATGTCTAACATCTCCAGAAAGGACATGTCTCCTTCTATCCCCTCCATGGTATAGTCTACCATTTTTCCTTTGGAGGTGGCATCTTTCTGACGCCATATCTTCAAATATATTTTCATAGCTATTTATTTGTAAGAACGTGTCTTTAATTCAATATATTCATATGCCAGATCTTCCTTGTGAAGCTTGGCATCCTTAGGCTCGCCCTTGTATTCCCAGGCAGCCACATATTTGTAATTTTCATCATCTCGTAAGGCCTCGCCTTCCGGTGTTTGATATTCTTCACGGAAATGGCCTCCGCAAGACTCATTGCGTTCCAGGGCATCCTTAGCGAATAATTCTCCTATTTCAAGGAAATCGGCTACGCGTCCTGCTTTTTCTAATTCCTGATTTTTGGAGTTGGCCTCCCCGGTTACTTTTACATTCTCCCAGAAATCCTTGCGCAATGCCGCAATTTCTTCTATTGCCTTTTTAAGATCTTTTTCATTTCTGCTCATCCCGCATTTGTCCCACATGATCTTACCAAGTTTTTTGTGGTAATGATCTACAGAATGAAGACCTTTTCCAGACATCAATTTGTTGATCCTATCTGTTACATGCTTCTCTGCTTCATCAAATTCCTTACTATCCGTAGGGATCTTTCCGGTTCTGATATCCTCAGAGAGATAATCCCCAATAGTATAAGGGAGTACAAAATACCCATCTGCCAAGCCTTGCATCAAAGCCGAAGCCCCTAATCTGTTTGCTCCGTGGTCACTAAAATTCGATTCCCCTATAGAATAACATCCCGGAACGGTAGTTTGTAGATTGTAATCAACCCATAATCCGCCCATGGTGTAATGCACAGCAGGGTAGATCATCATTGGAGTTTTGTATGGGTTCTGATCCACGATCTTTTCATACATCTGGAACAGGTTTCCGTATTTAGCTTCAATCACTTCTTCCCCTAATTGTCTTACGGTATCTGCATCCGGATCTTTTAATCCAGAGGTATAGGCTTTTTCAGTACCATAGCGTTTGATAGCTGCAGCAAAATCGAGATATACTGCTTCACCTGTTTTATTTACGCCATATCCGGCATCGCAACGCTCTTTGGCTGCACGAGAAGCCACATCTCTTGGAACCAGGTTCCCAAAAGCAGGGTATCGTCTTTCCAGATAATAATCCCTGTCCTCTTCCTTGAGTTCTGTTGGTTTTAGTTTGCCTTCACGAATAGCCTTGGCATCCTCTAATTTTTTAGGTACCCAGATACGTCCATCATTCCTTAATGATTCTGACATAAGGGTAAGCTTGGATTGGTGTTCTCCTGATACCGGAATACAGGTTGGATGGATCTGTGTGAAACAAGGATTGGCGAAAAATGCACCTCTTCGGTGCGTACGCCAGGCAGCCATTACATTGGCCCCCATACAATAGGTGGATAGGAAAAAGAGATTCCCATATCCTCCTGAGGCAATCACTACTGCATGTGCAGAATGTCTTTCAATTTCTCCTGTAACAAGGTTCCGAGCTATAATACCTCTGGCTTTCCCATCAACCTTTACAAGATCTAGCATTTCATGACGGGTATAAGACTTGATCTTCCCGCGTTGTATTTGCCTGTTCATGGCCGAATAAGCTCCTAATAATAATTGTTGCCCGGTTTGTCCTTTGGCATAAAAAGTTCTTGATACCAATACTCCTCCAAAAGATCTGTTGTCTAGCAGACCGCCATATTCTCTGGCAAAGGGAACCCCTTGTGCCACACATTGGTCAATGATATTTCCGGAAACCTCAGCCAGACGATACACATTGGCTTCTCGGGATCTGTAGTCCCCACCTTTGATGGTGTCATAGAAAAGGCGGTAGTTACTATCCCCGTCACCCTGGTAATTCTTGGATGCGTTGATGCCTCCCTGAGCCGCAATGGAATGTGCCCTTCTTGGGGAATCCTGATAGCAAAATGTTTTCACATTGTACCCTAATTCGGCCAGAGTTGCAGCTGCCGAACCTCCGGCAAGTCCTGTGCCAACCACGATAATATCAATATTACGTTTGTTTGCCGGGTTTACCAGGTCAATGTCGTTCTTATATTGTGTCCATTTATCGGCCAATGGCCCTTTTGGAACTTTAGAATCTAGAATGCCCATATCTTAATGTGTTATTGGGTTGAAATGATGGTATAGTGCAATAAATACAAATCCCAGAGGAATTGCAACGGCGTAGACCTTGGTAAAGGTTTTTATAGCTGGAGAATACTTATTATTGAGCCCCATAGTTTGAAAAGAGGAGGCAAAGCCATGCCAGAGATGCAGGGAGAGCAGTCCAAATGATATCACATAGAATATAGTTCTCCAAATATCAGCAAACTTCTCAACGGTCTCGGCATAGTAACGGGTAGGGTCTTCCGGATTTACCTCTACATATTTATAGGCCATCTCATGTAGCCAGAAATCATAAAAGTGCAATCCTAAAAAGGCAAGGACCACTGCACCTGAATAGATCATATTCCTGGAAACCCAGGGGGCATTGGCACTTCCTTTGTACTGTACATATTTTACCCCTCTTGCGCGATTGTTCTGGATCTCCAAAATAATCCCCATAACAAAATGGATAACCACCCCTGCAATAAGGATTGGTTGCATCAGGAATTGTACTATTGGATTGTATCCCATAAAATGGGAAAATTCATTAAAGGTCTCCGGCGAGATCACAGAAGTGAAGTTGATAGTGAAATGCAATGCCAGGAAAAAGACCAAAAAAATACCAGAAAGGGCCATAACCACTTTTCTGGCAATTGAAGACTGTATGAGTTTACTCATTATCGTACAAATTTAAAGTATCAAATTTACGGCAGCAGCCCATGAATAACAAACTTCGTGGGCAATACTTATATGACTTGCCTCTTATTTTAATAATTCCCATTCTCTGTTTAACAAATGAGATCTAAATGCCTAAAATTCTTTCTTCTTTGTTAAACAAAAATTTGAACAGCATTTGCATATTTTTAACACTGCTATTCAATTTTAATTGGCATTTTCTCTTCAGAACCATTCCCCTTTAAAACCAATTCATAGGATCCCTTAGGGAGATAGGTCTTTCCATTATCTGCAGTTTTCAGGGCCATTTTGTTCTTTTTTAAGTAGGCCGATTTTCCCTCTTTGGAAAAAGCCACATCATAGGAAAGAATATTATACCCTTTATCTGCCTCCAGTTCAAAAGCACTTACCTCTATGCCGTCTAAGGTCATTATTGAGGCTTTGTAGTTGCCTTTGCTTTTTGAGTAGAAGGCAATGTCCATGCCCGGGGTATTAGGTTCGGACCATGAACTTCTGGCATTCCCCCAGCGACTCGAATGTTTGATCGCAGGTATTTCAAGGACCAATAATCCTTTGGATAAGTTGTCTTGAGTCAATTGCTGTAAATGCGCAATGTCTGCCTTATAGATACTCCTTCCATGGGTTCCTACAACTAGATGCTTAGCCTCTGGCTGAACCACCAGATCATGAATAGCTACATTGGGGATCCCATTTTGAAACAGCTCCCAGGAAGCTCCCTGATCAAAGCTAGCGTAAAGTCCGTTATCTGTGCCTACAAACAAGAGTTGGTCATTCGCAGGATCTTCCAGAATTACATTTACAGAAGAGGCAGGAAGATTAGCCGCTATGTTGGTCCATGTCTGCCCCATGTCTTCACTCTTATAGACGTAAGGTGCAAAATTGTCCCACCGATATCCATTTAAACTGGCATACACACGCTCCTTTTTATGTTTTGAAGCTACCACTCTGCTCACCCACAGATCCTGAGGTAATTTATCAGAGATCTTTTTCCAGTTGCCACCTCCATCACTGCTTACATAAATAAGACCATCATCACTTCCTGTATACAGCAGGCCAAATTTAAAAGGTGATTCGGATATGGAAGTAAGGGTGCCATAGGCTACATTCCCTTCTCTTCCTCCCTTGGTGAGGTCTTCAGAAATAGCCTCCCAATCATCTCCCTGATTCAGGGATCGATGTAATTTATTGCCTCCAAAATAGAGGATGTCCTGATTATGGGAAGAAAGCAAAATAGGAGTCTGCCAATTAAAACGATAGGGTTTTTCACCCAGTTCATGTTTGGGTTGAATGTAGGCCCTTTTTTCATTGGCAAGATCTATCCTGAAATAATTTCCAAATTGGAAACCTGTATAAACAATATTAGAATTTCTAGTGTCTATTTGTACCTGCATCCCATCGCCTCCCATGATCGCTTTCCACGGGTAGTCTCCTGAGGAGTGCCAGCGGCTATTCTCCTGAGCATTATGTGGCCCCATCCATACTCCATTGTCTTGCAAGCCACCATATACATTATAGGGTTTTTCATGATCTATATTGATGGCGTAGAACTGGCCTACTTCTGGTGAATTATTCTTTATCCAATGGCCCCCATCATCATAAGATATATTAACGCCTCCGTCATTCCCATTGATAAGGTGTCCCGGTCTCACAGGATTCACCCACAATGCATGATGATCCGCATGCACATTATCCCCATCAATGGCCTTGTAGGTTTTTCCGCCATCATCTGAAGCAATAAGTGGTACCCCAGCGAGATATATCTTCTCAGGGTTATTACGGTCTACCCTGATCTGGGCAAAGTAATACCCATAACTATAAAAAAGGTCATCTATATAATTGTCATTCTGTTTCTTCCAGGTTTTCCCGGCATCCTTACTTCGGTATACTTCGGCACCAATAACAGGTGTATCGAACAAAAGCGAATTGGCATCTTCGAGATAGGCCGCCAGGTCTATCGGCTTAACTGCCCCACCTCTTACCATTTCCTTTACATTCTGTGCCTTGTATTTTTCCTGAAAATTATTGTCCTTCAGAAATTCATCTAATTGAACATCTTTTAGATCGAGGAAGTCTTTTACAGACATGGTCTTAAAATCTTCTTTGGTCAACCCCTCTTTATCATCTTTTTCTTTATCGGATTTGGTTCTTCTGGACTGATTGTCGTGCACCACGTACACCATATCATTATCATATACTGCCAGGCCAATTCGCCCAACACCTTCTCCGGTAGGGAAACCACTGTTTGGACCCGAGATAAGTTTCCAGCTATTCCCCGCATCCGTGCTTTTGTAGATTCCCGAACCGGAACCATTTCCTTCAAAATTCCAGGCTTTTCTGTCCTTTTCCCAAGCGGCAGCATATTGAATACTAAAGTCATTGGGAGAAACGGCCAAATCAATGATGCCTGTCTCCTCATTTATAAACAACGTTTTTTTCCAGGACTTCCCTCCATCGGTAGTTTTATAAACGCCACGTTCAGCATTGGGAGAATACAAATGCCCGGTGACACCAACCACCACCTCATTTACATTTTCGGGATTGATAACGATCCTTCCAATATGATGCGAATCTGTAAGCCCCATATGTTGCCAGGTGGCACCTTTGTCAGTCGACTTTAACATCCCGATCCCGGCATAGGAAGAGCGTGAACTATTATTTTCCCCGGTACCAACCCAGATTGTTCCGGTTTTCCAATGTACGGCAATGTCCCCTACATTTTGGGTGGCAGTAGCATCTAAAACAGGAGTAAAGGATGTGCCGTTGTTCCTGGTGTGCCATAAACCACCGGAAGCATATCCCACGTAGAATTCAGTGGGATCATCCGGGTTTACCGCAATATTTACAACACGGCCACTCATTACAGTCGGACCAATATTTTTAAAAGGAATGTTCTTAACAAGAGAAGAGTTGTTCATCTTTTCTTTCATTTCAATTCCTTCCATAACCTTGGTTGCGGAAGAGGGCGCTGGTTGAGCTTTTAGAATAAATACACTCAGGAAGAAAAACAGGGAAATTTTGAATTTCATGATAGGAAGTTTAATTTTTTGGAAGGTATGAATTTGGACGACTTATGGCAAGTACCTTTTAAAAGATATGCGAGTAAATAGTTACTTTTGGGAAAACATCTCATCCAAATGAAATACGATCCTATTGACGCATCCCTTTTTACTAAAAATCGCAAAAAGTTTATGGCGCAGATGAAGCCAAAAAGCATTGCTGTTTTTAATTCTAACGACATCTATCCTATAAGTGCAGACAGCACCATGCCTTTTCAGCAGCACCGGGATATTTTCTATTTAAGTGGGGTAGATCAGGAAGAGTCTATTTTATTGCTTTTCCCGGATGCCATCAACAAAGAACAGCGTGAAGTGTTGTTTGTAAGGGAGACCAATGATCATATTGCCGTTTGGGAAGGCGAAAAACTTTCTAAAGAGCAGGGAACAAAAGTGTCAGGAATAAAGAACGTTCAATGGCTCAGTAATTTTGATAAGGTTTTCTTTGATCTGATGACGGAGGCGGAGACTGTTTATTTTAATACGAATGAACACTACAGACAGTCTGTGCAAACCCAAACAAGGGAAGACAGGTTTATCCTAAAATGCAAGGAGCAATTCCCGGCTCATAGCTGGGCAAAGAGCAACCCAATTTTACAACAAATTCGCGGGGTAAAAGAACCTCAGGAAATAGCGCTGATGCAACAGGCCTGTAATATCACTGAAAAGGGATTTAGAAGGATCTTACAATTTACAAAACCAGGGGTTTGGGAATACGAGATAGAGGCAGAATTCCTGCACGAATTTATCCGCAACCGCTCTAAAGGGTTTGCTTACACACCTATTGTTGCCTCAGGCAATAATGCCAATGTATTACACTATGTGGTAAACAATCAACAGTGCAAGGCAGGCGATCTGATCCTGTTAGATGTAGGGGCAGAATACGCCAATTACTCGAGCGATATGACGAGGACCATTCCTGTCAGTGGGAAATTTACCAAAAGACAACGAGAGGTATACAATGCGGTGTTGAGGGTAAAGAACGAGGCCACCAAAATGTTGGTGCCCGGAACCTTATGGGCAGAATACCATAAAGAGGTAGGCAACATCATGACCTCAGAACTACTTGGTTTAAAGTTGTTAGACAAGGCAGATGTAAAAAATGAGGACAAGGATTGGCCGGCTTATAAGAAATACTTTATGCATGGCACCAGCCATCATATTGGCCTGGACACCCATGATTATGGGCCTTTAAAAACCCCTATGAAGGCGAATATGGTCTTTACGGTAGAGCCCGGAATATATATCCCCCAGGAAAAATTTGGAATTCGATTAGAGGATGATGTGGTGGTACAGGCCAAAGGAGCTCCCATAAATCTGATGAAAAACATCCCGATTGAAGCGGAGGAAATAGAAGAAATAATGCAAGGAAAATAAGTCTTGAGATTACCCACTGTTATTTGTTTCTTTTCCTCTAATATATTTGAGAAGATTCGCTACAAGAAAAGTAACAAAAGCTGGAACTATCCACCCCATTTGTACTGAGCTTAAGGGGATGAAACGATTGATAGCCGCCATATTTTCAGCGAAGCCTAAACTAGATAGAAAGTCGGGCACACTAAATAGAATAGTAGCAATAACAACAGCCTTGAATACCTTATCTGTAGTCCATTTATCCGGCAACACATTCAGGAGGATGAGTACTATGGTAATGGGATAAATAAACATCAGTGCGGGGAGTGCTACATTTATAATATACCCAACATCTAGCTGACCCATTAGGACCCCTAAAATACAACCCACAATGACAGTAATGGTGTAGGCCTTTTGAGATTCTCCAAATCTGCTTTTTACAAAATCCCCTGTGCCGGCGACTATCCCAACGGCCGTCGTAAAACAGGCCAGACTCACCAGGATTCCAAAGATAAATTTCCCGGTATTCCCCAAAGTAATCAGGCTCATTTGCTGCAAAAGGTCGGTCCTGGAAATATCGGTTTCAAAATTAGAATGCATTAAAGCAGCGGAAAGTATTAGACCGGCATACACGAGAAAGAGAGCAAGTCCTGCCATCCACCCTGCATTTGTGATCAGTTTCTTTTTATGAGTATAGTCCTTCCCGGTATTTTTTAGATTGATAGATACTATGATAACACCACCAACAACTACGGCCCCAATGGCATCGAAGGTTTGATAGCCTTCTATGATAGCATAACTCAGTGGATTGGCTATAGTAGCTGCCCCAAAAGTAAGTGGCTCTACATAGACGATGATCCCAACAATGGCTACTAGTATAACTAAAATAGCGGGAGTCATCAGTTTACCAATGATGTCCAGAATTTTAGATCTGTTCAATGCAAAAACAAGAACTAAAACAAAGTAGACAAAACTGCTTAACAAGGGTGCGCTGTTGAACAAGGGAGCAATGGCCATTTCATGAGTTACTGAAGCTGTCCTGGGTGAAGGCAGGCTAATTGAAATGGCATAGACCAAAATACAGTACACTAAACTAAATCCTGGAGATACCTTTTTGGCAAAATCGAACATAGTGCCTTGCAATCTGCCATGTGCCCTAATACCAAGGATGGGGATCAATACGGCCGAGAGGGCAAACCCCAGGGCTACCAACCACCAGTCCGGACCTGCTCTAAATCCCAATTGAGGAGGCAAGATGAGGTTTCCGGCTCCAAAAAAAAGGGAGAACAGGGCAAAAGAAGTGACCCAAAGTTCTTTGGTTTTGTACATCCTGCTATTTAAGTTTCGAAAGATAGAAGAATTAGAAGAAAATTAGAGGTAGAGAAATAGAATTAAGGGCTACTTTTTGGCCAAAAAGAGACGTTCATCGAAAAAATGGCAAAAATAACGGGGGTAACTCAATAAAAGTTCGGAAGTGTACGTTCCATTCTTAAAGTGTTTAATGAATGCTTTTTAGATTGCTCAACACTAATTATAACCTTATGCAAAACTGAAGTTCCCCAACTTTATTTTGCAGCCCTAATGACCTACTTACATGAAAAAGATATTTTGCAATATTTTTGGCCACCACTATTCCGTGTCTAAAAAAGTAACCCAGCACATCAAAGAGTACAAATGCGTTCACTGTGGAAAAGAAGTTACCACAGATGTGAGCGGAAATTTATCTGTTTTGACACCTGAGTTACAGGATATTAATCATACCCTGGAGATCATTTACCAAAAAAGACATGCTGGAGAACAGCAAGTAGCGTAAATACATCTAGCCGAAGGAATTCCATCCCTGGGCTTTTAGAGGTATACTGGTATTATTCCTGGAAATTAAGTGTGCGCCCTGATCTGCTTCTGTCAAATGCCCCACGACAGTAAGGTTAGGGTTGCCCTTTATTTTTGGGAATTCTTTTTGATCTATGGTGAACAATAATTCATAATCTTCCCCTCCGCTTAGCGCTACCGTGGTACTGTCTAAATTGAATTCTTCACAGGCGGAAATAACCGTAGGATCTAATGGGATCTTTTCCTCATACAGCATACACCCCACCTTACTTTGCGAACAGAGATGCAAGATCTCAGATGATAGTCCGTCGCTGATATCTATCATTGAAGTTGGACTTACTTGCAGATCTTTTAACAACGAAATAATATCTTTTCTCGCCTCGGGTTTTAGTTGCCGTTCTACAATATAACTGTAGGGCGTCAGATCTGGTTGATTGTTTGGATTCACTTTAAAAACCTCTTTCTCCCGCTGCAATACTTGTAATCCCATATAAGCTCCGCCCAAATCTCCGGTTACTACCAAAAGATCATTAGGCTTTCCGCCACTTCGGTATACTTCTTTGCCTTTTTCTACCTCCCCAATGGCTGTAATGGACAAATACAATCCTTTTTCAGAAGAAGTAGTGTCTCCCCCTACTAGGTCTACCTTGTAAAGGTCGCATGCCAATTGTATCCCCTCATATAATTCTTCAAGGGCTTCCAGAGGAAAGCGGTTAGATACGGCAATAGAGACCAACACCTGAGTTGGCATTCCGTTCATGGCATAGATATCGCTGAGGTTCACTACTACAGCCTTGTATCCCAGGTGTTTCAGGGGCATATAACTGAGGTCGAAATGGATGCCTTCTATAAGCTGATCAGTTGAGATCAACACTTTTTTATCCTTGAATTGGAGTACGGCAGCATCATCTCCTATGCCTTTGACAGTAGTAGGTTGTGCATTCTTGAATTGCTTGGTTAAATGGTCAATCAGACCAAATTCACCCAGCTTTTCCAGGCCTGTTTTATTGGGATCTTTCTCTTCGAACATCCTGCAAAAGTACGGAGGATATTGAATTAATCGTATCTTTACTATGAAAAACTAAAAGGTCCCAAACCTTTACTGCTATGAAAAAGTCCCTGTATTTTCTCTTCTTATTTGTACTCTTCTCTGCCTGTTCCAAAAATGATGACGGCAATAGTAATCCCGGAGGAATGAATCCCATTGTGGATCCGCCAATAGACAATTCCGGTGGATCTGATAGTACTTTTACTCCATGTGAAAATGGTTTTGCAGGGGTTTATCCCTGTGACGGCTATGACCTTCTGGGCAGGATCTCACTCAATACACTTAATGCTACGGCCGCCAATGATATTTGGGGATGGACAGATATAGCCTCTAACCGTGAATTTGCGCTGATAGGACTAAACAACGGTACTGCTTTTATTGAGATCACGGACACGACAGATCTGAAATATTTAGGAAAATTACCAACGGCCACTTCATCTAGCGCCTGGAGAGATATCAAGGTCTATCAGGACTATGCTTATATTGGTTCTGAAGCGGATAACCATGGAATGCAGGTTTTCGACCTTAAGAACTTGCTCAATGTTACAAGTGCTCCCACAACATTTTCTGCAGACAACCGGTATACCGGATTTGGAAGTTCACACAATATAGTGATCAACGAAACCACGGGCTTTGCGTATGCCGTGGGAACATCAAGGAATGACATATATAATGGCGGGGTGCATTTTATAGATCTGCAAGACCCCTTAAATCCTCAGGCAGCCGGTGGCTATGGCGCTTCGGGCTATACCCATGATGCCCAGGTGGTTTCTTACAACGGTCCGGATACAGATTATGCAGGGGCGGAGATCTTTATAGGTGCCAATGAAAATCAGGTAATTATCGTAGACATTACGGATAAGCAAAACCCTGTCAATATTTCCGGCATACAGTACAGTAATTTAGGATATACCCATCAGGGGTGGTTCACCGAGGACCAGCGCTATTTTATTGTGGGTGATGAGCTGGATGAAATTAATTTTGGATTTAATTCCAGGACCCTGGTGTTCGACATGCTCGATCTGGATAATCCTGTTCTACATACAACCTACTTGGGAACTACTTCGGCCATTGACCACAATGGGTACGTCCTTGAGAACGATTTCTTTCTGGCCAATTATACGGCGGGTTTGCGTGTAATGGATATTTCAGATATCGCAAACGGGAACATTATGGAAACTGGGTTTTTTGATAGCTACCCCTCAAACAACAGCGCTTCTTTTAACGGAGTTTGGAGTGTCTATCCCTTTTTTGAAAGCGGCAAGATCGTTATAAGTGATATTAATTCGGGGCTTTTTATTGTTCAGAAGTCTAATTGATCTGTCTATGAGACAACTAGCTACAGTCTTGTTTTTTTTTATACTGCTTTCCTGTTCCAGGGATACAGGATCTGTGGTATTTCAGGAAAACGCCAACACTTTTAAAGGAGAAGTTGCCTGGATGCATTCTTTTGGAGGATCCGGGGACGATACGCCACGCTCGGTAATTGAAACTTCAGACGGTGGCTATGCCATCTTTGGTTTCTCTGATAGCACCGATGGTGATCTGGTACCCAAATCCAACAATGTAAATGATTACTGGTTGATAAAAACAGATGCCGCAGGCAATTTGCTTTGGTCCAAAACCTATGGAGGCAGTAAAGACGATAGGGGACAGGCCATTATCCAAACCTCAGATGGGGGGTATGCTATTACGGGATATGCTATGAGTGATGATGGAGATGGCAGTAATAATGAGGGTTTCCATGACAATTGGGTTTTAAAAATCGATGGTCAGGGTAACATTGAATGGGAACAAAGCTTTGGATTTTCGGGGCACGATCATTCGTACGATATTGTTGAAAGTGAAGATGGAGGCCTATTCTTTACCGGATTTCTGGATATTACTTCGGCCAAGGCCGATGGGTATACAGACAAGTCATATTCCCTGACCAGACATGGAGTGGGAGAATTTTGGGGCACCAAGCTCAATGCACAGGGAACATTAGAATGGCGTAAATATTTTGGAGGAACCAATAATGACCGTGCACATGCGGTAGTTACCGCCCATGACCAGGGGTATGTAATGGCCGGTTTTTCTGAAAGTGATGATTTTGATATTTCTAACGCAAGAGGATCTTATGATTTTTGGGTGGTAAAGATAGGAGATGAAGGCGAACTTGTATGGGAGCATTCCTATGGGGGAACGGGCATCGACATAGCTCAGGATATTGCCAAAACCGAAGACGGGGGGTATATCATTGCCGGGAGTACGATCAGCACAGATGGAGATATTAGTGCTTCCCACGGAGAATCGGATGTTTGGGTTATCAAGATCGATGCACAGGGCGCCTTGCTTTGGGAACACACCTATGGCGGCGCAGCTTTTGATGCAGCCGAAAGTATACGTCCTACTCAAGACGGAGGCTATGTTATTTCCGGAAATTCTAAAAGCACGGATCAGGATCTTACGGCCAATGCAGGGGAAAATGATTTGTGGCTCCTCAAGATAGATGCATTGGGGACCATCATATGGCAACAGACCTTTGGCGGCTCAGATCTGGAATTTGCGTTCGATGCCATAGAAACCAGTGATAGTAAGTTGATACTGGTAGGGGAAACTAAAAGCACGGACTTCAATGCTTTTGAAAATAAAGGAGGCACAGACCTTGTCATTATAAAAATTGAATAGAAAGAGACCGCCTTCTTAAATAAAATTACTTTCCTTCTAGTTTTTCTTGATCTCAGGCATAGAAATATCTGATCCTCACATATGTTATTATAATGTTAGCATCTATTTGTATACCCCAGTTTTAATGTATATTTGTAACCTATTTAGAATAAATCCAATTAAGATGATCAAAGTATCAGAAACAGCCAAAAAGAGGGTATCTAGCCTGATGTCTGAAGAAGGCTATGACGTTACCAAGGATTACGTACGTGTAGGCGTGAAAAGCGGCGGCTGCAGCGGACTGTCTTACGAACTGAATTTCGACAATCTCATCAACGATACGGATAAGGTCTTTGAAGACAACGACGTGCGAATCATAGTAGACAAAAAGAGTTTTCTTTATTTGGTAGGCACTACCCTGGAATATTCAGGAGGACTTAACGGCAAGGGATTTGTTTTTAACAACCCAAATGCGCAGCGCACCTGTGGGTGTGGAGAAAGTTTCTCTTTATAACACTCAGAAATCAGAACATGGCATATACAGAAGAAGAATTAAAAAAAGAACTGGAAACCAAGGAATACGAATATGGTTTCTATACTGATATTGAATCAGATACTTTTCCCAAGGGATTGAGTGAGGAAGTTGTCATTGCCCTTTCCAAAAAGAAGGAAGAACCAGAATGGATGACCCTATGGAGGTTAGAAGCATTCAAAGGTTGGAAGGAAATGACAGAACCGGAGTGGGCCAATATCCACTACAAAAAACCCGATTTTCAGGATATTAGTTATTATTCTGCACCTAATAAAAAACCTAAATACGAAAGCCTGGATGAAGTTGATCCTGAATTATTGGACACTTTTAAGAAACTGGGTATTTCAATAGACGAACAAAAATTATTAGCCGGGGTAGCGGTAGATATTGTTATGGATTCTGTTTCTGTGGCAACTACCTTTAAAAAAACACTGGCTGAAAAGGGAATTATTTTTTGTCCTATTTCAGAAGCAATCAAGGAGCATCCGGAGCTAGTAAAAAAATACATTGGGTCTATTGTTCCTCCAAAAGACAATTTTTACGCTGCCTTGAACTCGGCTGTATTTACAGACGGTTCTTTTTGTTACATCCCAAAAGGAGTAAGATGCCCTATGGAGCTTTCAACCTATTTCAGGATCAATCAGGCAGGAACAGGACAGTTCGAAAGAACCCTGGTCATTGCTGATGAAGGCAGCTACGTAAGTTATCTGGAGGGTTGTACGGCCCCTTCGAGAGATGAGAATCAATTGCATGCTGCAGTTGTGGAGTTAATTGCTCTGGATGATGCAGAGATCAAGTATTCTACCGTACAAAACTGGTATCCCGGGAACAAAGAAGGAAAAGGCGGGGTCTATAATTTTGTAACCAAAAGAGGCTTATGTGAGCGCGGTGCCAAGATCTCATGGACACAGGTAGAAACCGGATCCGCAATTACATGGAAATATCCTTCCTGTATCCTAAAAGGAGATAATTCTATTGGGGAGTTCTATTCAATAGCAGTGACCAATAATTTCCAGCAGGCAGATACCGGTACTAAGATGATCCATTTAGGGAAGAACACCAGGAGTACCATTATCTCTAAAGGGATCTCAGCAGGGAAATCACAAAACAGCTACAGAGGATTAGTGCAGGTAAGCAGCAGGGCAGATAACGCCCGTAACTTTTCTCAGTGCGATTCACTCCTCATGGGGAACGATTGTGGGGCACATACATTTCCCTACATTGAAGTAAAGAACAAATCAGCTCAAATAGAGCATGAAGCCACCACAAGCAAGATTGGGGAAGACCAGATCTTTTATTGCAACCAGCGTGGTATAAATACGGAAAAGGCTATAGCTCTTATCGTAAACGGATTTAGTAAGGAAGTACTCAATAAATTACCCATGGAATTTGCCGTGGAAGCTCAGAAACTTCTGGAAATAAGCCTGGAAGGTTCTGTAGGATAAGCACTCAATAAAAACAATAAAGTAAAATAGCATATCATGTTGAAAATTAAAGATCTGCATGCCAGAGTAGATGGTAAGGAAATCCTGAAGGGGGTAAATCTGGAAGTAAAACCAGGAGAGGTACACGCTATCATGGGACCAAATGGTTCCGGGAAGAGTACCCTGGCCTCTGTTATTGCAGGGAAAGAAGAATTTGAGGTCACTAAAGGAACTATCATTTATGAAGGAGAAGATCTGGATGAGGTTGCTCCCGAAGAAAGGGCTCATAAAGGAATATTTCTCTCGTTTCAATATCCTGTGGAGATCCCGGGTGTTTCTGTAACGAACTTTATGAAGACAGCCATCAATGAATCTCGCAAAGCACGCGGGCAAGAAGATATGCCTGCCAATGAGATGTTGAAGCTCATTCGGGAAAAATCTGAACTCCTGGATATAGACAGAAAATTTCTTTCCAGATCACTGAACGAAGGCTTTTCCGGAGGAGAAAAGAAACGGAATGAGATCTTTCAAATGGCCATGTTAGAACCTAAATTGGCTATTCTGGATGAAACCGATTCTGGTCTGGATATCGATGCGCTTCGTATCGTGGCAAATGGAGTAAACAAATTAAAAAGCAAGGATAATGCGGTAATTCTGATCACTCACTATCAGAGGCTGCTGGAATATATTATTCCGGATTTTGTGCATGTCATCCACGATGGAAAGATCGTGAAATCTGGCACTAAGGATTTAGCGCTGGAATTAGAAGAAAAAGGATACGACTGGTTAAAAAAGGAACCGGTAGCGTAACTAGAAAAAGAAATTAGGCGATTGTATTTAGGATCGCCACAATAAAGTGAATTTTAAGCAACATGGATCTAAAGGAAAAATTGGTATCTTCTTTTATGGCATTCGAAAATAACGTGGATATGGATAATCCCATTCACGATATAAGATCTGAGGCCATCAAGAATTTTGAAATGAAAGGTTTTCCCTCAAAAAAAGAGGAAGCCTGGAAATACACCTCCTTAAACAGCTTACAAAAAATTGATTTCAGCATTTTCCCAAAAGAGGAGAATTCACTGGAGTACAACCAGGTAAAGAAGTATTTTCTGCATGAGATAGACACCTACAAGATCGTTTTTGTCGATGGCATCTACAGTTCTTACTTGTCTGAAACTACCCATGACGGAGTAGATATTTGTTTGATGAGTTCAGCGCTTACCAAGCCTATGTATAAGCCGGTGATCGATGTCTATTTTAACAAAATAGCCTCCAAGGAAGAATCGCTTACCACTTTAAATACAGCTTTTAGCAGAGAAGGAGCATACATCTATATTCCTAAGAATAAAGCTCCCAAAAAACCTGTGGAGATCATTCATTTTGCAACAGGGAACGAGGCCTCACTTATGCTACAGCCAAGAAATTTGATCATCGTTGAAGAAAATGCGGAATTGCAGGTCATAGAAAGACATCAAAGTCTTACGAAGAATGAGGTGCTGACAAATAGTGTTACGGAGATATTTGCCGCTAAGGACGCCATTGTTGATTATTACAAAGTTCAGAATGACACCAAAGATGCATCTCTAATAGATAACACCTATATCGCTCAGAAAGACAAGAGCGTTGTAAAAGTGCATACCTTTACTTTTGGAGGAAAATTAACTCGAAATAACTTAAATTTCTTTCAGAACGGCGAGTATATAGATTCTACCTTAAAAGGGGTTACTATCCTGGGGGAAAAACAACATGTAGACCATCATACTCTGGTACATCATAAGCAACCTAATTGTGAGAGTCACCAGGATTACAAAGGTATTTATGGCGAAAGTTCTACAGGCGTTTTCAACGGGAAGATCATCGTAGATAAGATAGCTCAGAAAACTAATGCCTTCCAGCAAAACAACAACGTCCTAATCAGTGATAAGGCATCCATCAACACCAAGCCTCAGCTCGAGATCTTTGCTGACGATGTGAGGTGTTCTCACGGCTGTACCATTGGTCAATTAGATGAAGACGCTATGTTCTATCTACAATCCAGAGGTATTCCAAGGAAAGAGGCCACCGGACTTCTTATGTATGCCTTCGCAAATAATGTATTGGAAAGCGTACGACTACCGGAATTAAAAAAACGGATCAACAAACTTATCGCTAACAAGCTAGACGTTAGGGTAGGATTTGATCTGTAAGTTGGGATATTAAGATCAAATATCTTCCTTGGCATGACAGAGAACAAATTAAATATTACTCAAATAAGGAAGGACTTCCCAATCTTAAACAGGAAAGTTAATGGGAATCCGTTGATCTATTTTGACAACGCGGCTACCTCACAAACCCCCAAGCAGGTAATAGATTGTATTGTTGATTATTACAGTAATTACAATGCCAATATACACCGTGGAGTGCATGCGCTGGCTCAAGAGGCCACCGAAGCATATGAAGGAGCAAGGATCAAAATACAACGTTTCTTTAATGCCGCTAAGGCACATGAGATCATCTTTACATCTGGAACCACTCATAGTATCAATTTGGTGGCCAATGGGTTTACTGCATTTCTAAATAAAGGAGATGAGGTTCTGGTTTCTGCCATGGAGCATCATTCCAATATTGTTCCGTGGCAAATGCTCTGTCAGCGAACAGGTGCTAACTTAAAGGTCATTCCTATGAATAATGAGGGAGAACTTTTGATGGATAGCTACCAGAATCTGCTTTCGGATAAAACCAAATTGGTGGTGTGCAACCATGTATCTAATGCCCTGGGAACTATCAACCCTATCCAGGAACTTATCACGCTGGCTCATGAAGTGGGTGCAGCTGTACTTATAGATGGAGCACAATCCTCACCTCATATTAAAGTAGATGTTCAAAAACTGGATGTCGACTTTTATACTGCTTCTGCCCATAAATTATGCGGTCCTACGGGGATTGGGATGTTGTATGGAAAATCAGCATGGTTGGCTAAGTTACCGCCCTATCAGGGAGGAGGAGAGATGATAGCTGAAGTTACTTTTGAAAAGACAACCTATGCAGATCTGCCCTATAAATTTGAGGCCGGGACACCCAATATTTGTGGAGGTATCGCCTTTGGAGCTGCGTTGGATTATTTGAACACTATAGGATTAGAAGCTATAGAGGACTATGAGCATGACTTGTTGACCTATGCTACCGAGCGACTTACTGCAATAGAGGGAGTAAAGATCTATGGTACTTCCAAAAACAAGACGGCGGTAATTTCCTTTAATATTCAGGGAATGCACCCGTATGATATGGGAACCTTGTTAGATAAAATGGGAATTGCCGTGCGTACGGGACATCATTGTGCCCAGCCGGTAATGGATTACTATAAGATACCAGGTACCATCCGGGCTAGTTTTAGTTTCTATAATACCAAAGCAGAGATAGATCAATTTATCAAAGCGGTAAAGAAGGCGAAAGAAATGCTGCAATAGGGATTTACGTATAAGAAAACCTATATTTTCGTCATGTATAATGGAGGCTAAACCATTGAAAGAGAGTAATACTTATTGTATTTTTACGACAAAAGAAGGAGAATGAGCATACAGGAAATACAAGATGAGATCGTAGACGAATTTGCTATGTTCGATGATTGGATGCAGCGCTATGAATATATGATAGAACTGGGCAAGTCCCTGCCATTGATCAAAGAACAATACAAAACAGACGACAACATTATCAAAGGTTGCCAAAGTAAGGTTTGGGTACATGCAGAATTAGAAGGTGACAACCTGGTTTTTACGGCAGACAGTGACGCAATAATAACCAAAGGGATCATTGCCATCCTTATAAGGACCTTTAGTCATCAGAAACCCCAGGACATCATAGATGCAGATACGGCCTTCATTGACGAAATTGGGCTAAAGGAGCATTTATCCCCCACCAGGGCCAACGGCCTGGTAAGCATGATAAAACAACTAAAATTATATGCGGTAGCATATCAAACACAGTTAAATTAGGAAGAAGATGAGCGAGACCGTTATTGATACACAAGAATTAGGCGAAAAGATCGTAAAAGTCCTTAAGACCATTTATGATCCGGAGATCCCCGTAGATATATATGAATTAGGACTGATATATGACGTCTTTGTCAATGAGGACAATGAGGTAAAGATACTGATGACCTTAACCTCTCCCAATTGCCCTGTAGCAGAAACACTACCCGTAGAAGTGGAAGAGAAGGTAAAGTCGCTTAACGTTGTAAAAGATGCTGTGGTTGAGATCACTTTTGATCCACCATGGAGTCAGGATCTGATGAGTGAGGAAGCCAAATTGGAATTGGGCATGCTTTAATTTACAATCGTATAAACTTCGAATTTCTATGGAAAATAAACGACTTGTAAAATCTGATGACAGAGTTGTATTTGGAGTATGTGGAGGCATTGCAGAATTTTTGGGATGGTCTAAACAAACTGTGAGAATACTATGGTTTGTATTTACTTTAATGGGCTTAGGTATATTGGTATATCTGATCATGGCCCTGATCATGCCATCCAAAAGTTAAGGTAGTAGTGATTCCTATAAGGCTGAATAACGAGTATAATTAGTATGGCAGATATTGTAAACAGAGTAGCTCAAAGCAAGCTCCTAACAATTGATCTAGAGGATTACTATCCTCAAGGTGAACGGGTTGTTTTGGATATAAAGGATTGGCTATACGAAGGGATCATCCTTAAGGAGAAAGATTTTAGAGCTTTTGTTAATGATCATCATTGGGAACAATACCATAACACCTACGTGGCCCTGCATTGTTCAACTGATGCCATTGTTCCTGGCTGGGCATTTATGCTGATCACAACAAGGTTACAGCCTTACGCAAAACAAATAGTACTGGGGGATCTGGAATTGCTTGAAACTGTTCTTTATAAATCGGTGATAGATACTCTGGACGTGTCTTTATTTAAGGACAAGCCGGTGATCATTAAAGGATGTTCCAATAAACCGGTTCCCGAAAACGCTTATATATGGGCAACTCAGAAACTTCAGGGGGTGGCCAAAAGTATTATGTACGGGGAGGCTTGTTCTTCTGTACCACTTTTTAAGAAGAAGTGACAATTCGATTTTTTTCAATTTTATAAAGCTTACAGCAACTTTATTATACCAAAAAACAACAAAAAAACCCCGATCATATGATCGGGGTTTTTTGATAGTAGGTCTATAAATAAGATCTAAATTCTTAGTGTTGATTTGGGGAAATGAACACTAAAGTAGTAAGTTCAGGTAGGATTTGGGGATAAACACGTACACTTAACTACACTGTAAATGTATCACCAGATGATCCGGAAGCCAAAACTATGTTGTCAACTATTGGGTTCTTGTTGTGAAAAATATGAAGGGTTTATTTCTTCGATGAACTACCTAAATTTTCTTGTTAGGATCTAGTATTCGTCCAAATTTTCAGGGTACAAAAAGTTGTTATATGGGAATCTTGTAACGTGAATATTTCGCACGGTCTTATAAACTTGTATTTTAAATGCATCCAAATTCTCTTTGTTCAGGGCGGAAATAAAGAGAGCATTGCCACCCATACGGCGCATCCAGGTATTTTCCCAATCTTCCAGACTCATATGCCTGCTGGTCCTTTCGGTGATTAGATCGTCTTCTTCAATAACCTCAGCTTGGTAGAGATCTATTTTGTTAAAGACCATGATAGTCTCTTTATTAGAGGAACCTATCTCGTCTAACACCTTATTCACTGAGGCGATATGCTCCTCAAAATTTGGATGGGAGATGTCAACCACATGCAATAGCATATCTGCTTCCCTTACCTCATCTAGTGTGCTTTTAAAGCTCTCTATTAATTGGGTAGGTAATTTACGGATGAACCCTACAGTATCACTCAATAAAAAAGGAAGGTTTCCAATGACCACTTTGCGTACTGTAGTATCTAGCGTTGCAAACAGTTTGTTTTCAGCAAAGACTTTGCTTTTGCTAATGACGTTCATAAGCGTGGACTTACCCACATTAGTATACCCCACTAATGCCACCCTTACCAAGGAACCGCGATTTCCGCGCTGAGTTTCCATTTGGCGGTCTATTTTTTTGAGCTTCTTTTTTAGGAGGGAGATCCTGTCGCGTACTATTCGTCTATCAGTTTCTATTTCCGTTTCCCCGGGTCCGCGCATCCCAATACCACCACGTTGCCGTTCCAGGTGGGTCCATAAACCCGTTAATCTGGGTAAGAGATATTCGTACTGGGCGAGTTCTACCTGGGTTCTGGCATAACTTGTCTGCGCCCTTTGCGCGAAAATATCGAGGATAAGGCCAGTCCTATCAATGATCTTACATTTTAATTGCTTCTCAATATTTCGTTGCTGCACGGGGGTAAGTTCATCATCGAAGATCACAGAACCGATCTCATTTTCCTTTACATAGGCTTCCACTTCTTCAATCTTTCCACTGCCTATATAGGTCTTGGGATTAGGTAATTCTATCCGTTGCACAAAACGCTTTAAAACCTCACCGCCGGCAGTATAGGTTAGGAACTCCAGTTCATCCAGATATTCCGTCACTTTTTCTTCACTTTGTTCCCTATTGATAACGCCAATGAGAACTGCCTTTTCATGATCTATTGTCTTTTTCTCTAGCATACTATAGAATATAGTGCAAAGCTACACAATACCTGCTAAGTGATTTCGTATTTTAGGGATCATATTTACAAATCATGGCATTTCCTTTCTTTAAAAAGAAGCAACCAACTAACCTTTTCACAATAGCCTTTTACAATCTTGAGAATTTATTTGACACCAAAGATGATCCGACAAAACTCGATGATGATTTCACACCTAAGGGATTTAAAAACTGGACCCCTAAACGGTATAAAAAGAAAATAAGAAAATTATCCAGGACATTATCTCATCTTGGGGTAAAGGAAAGTCAAAGAGCCCCCGTGCTAATTGGCTTGGCAGAACTGGAGAATAAAAGGGTGATAGAAGATCTAATCAATGCACCTTCCCTCAAGGACAAAGGATATCAATATGTTCATTACGATTCCCCAGATGAACGAGGGATAGATACTGCACTACTGTATGATCCAACGTTTTTTAAGGTGAATGCTTCGGAGAAGATTCCGCTTATGGTCAATAACTTAAATGGTGTACGAGATGCTACCCGGGACATACTGTATGTTCATGGCTATCTGAATGGGGAAGAAATACACCTCTTTGTAAATCATTGGCCCTCGCGCCGAGACGGCGATACGGAGACCGCTTATAAAAGGATTAAAGCGGCAGGGACAATTCATGACTTTATTGCAACTATTGAAGAGAAGGATTCTAATCCCAATGTTGTTGTTATGGGCGACTTTAATGATGGTCCCGCGGATAAAAGCATACAAACCCTGGTGCATGGAAAAAAACTCTATAATCCCATGGAGGTGCTTATCACCATGCGAAGAGGCAGTGCCAATTACAAACAACGCTGGTCGCTTTTTGATCAGATCATTTTATCCAACACTTTTTTTAACAAAGAAGCTGGGACACATTGCTTTACACATGCCAATATCTTTGACGATCGTTTTTTAAAAGAATGGAATGGTCGTTATAAGGGAAATCCGTTCAGGACGTATGTGGGCAGGAAGTACTTAGGAGGCTATAGTGATCATTTTCCAGTTTATATACAGTTGCATTTTACGGCAACTGCTGTATAATTCAAAGCATTCTCAGACCTTTTTTATTTCCTGATCTTCCATCAGGGGATCATTTCGCAAACGCAGAAATACCTGGGCTACAGTGATCACATCGCGTTCGCAATAGAGGATAATACGGTCCAGATCCTTTTCTTCGTAATACACCTGCCGCACCATGCTTCCATCTATGTCTTCCTTTGGGGAAGGAATGCCCAAAATGTTGGCCATCAATTTAAGTGAGGTATAATGCTTATAATCGCCGAATTTCCAAAGTTCCATGGTATCCAGATGAGGTACCTCCCAGGGTTTTTTCCCAAACAGATTAAGCTTGTTAGGAACAGGGATTCCAAGGATGATCATACGGCGGGCCATATATGGAAAATCGAATTCTTTTCCATTGTGGGCACATAGGAGGTATTTTGGATGTCTAAAATGAGCTTCTAAGAGCTGGTTGAACTCTTGCAATAGTGTTTTTTCTTCCCCGTGAAAAGAAGTCACCCGGAATTGCCTTTGACTGCCTTTAAAATGGAAATACCCCGCAGAAATACAAATGATCTTGCCAAATTCTGCCCAGATCCCTGCATTTTCATAATACTCCTCAGCCGATACATCTTCTGCTCTTCGATATTGGGATTTGTGATCCCATAATTCCTTTTTGGTTTCATCGAGCCGGGAATACTTACTTTCTTCAGGGACCGTTTCAATGTCCAGGAATAAAATATGTTCCAGATCTATTTTTTGAAGCATAAGAATATGATGATAAGACTAGCGAATTCCACTATGGTATTTGTTATATTAAAGATACTAAGAAATGGTTTCTTCCCATTTCTTTTATGGTTTATAGCAAAGAGAGTATATGAAAGTGAAAGCAGCCTTCGGTTTCCCAGCTTTAATTTGAGATTGCGTATTTTTAAAGAAAAACCTGCATGAAATATCACCAATTGCTTGGCTTGTGCCTGTGTCTGGCCTTTTTTATGTCCTGTTCCAAGGATGATGAGCCGGGTACCGTTGTTGAAATGGCTAGCACCCCCAATTTTAAAATGATTGGGGAAGACTCAGAGAACATATTTCAGTATAGCTACAATGCTACCCAGGAAAGCGGAACTCAGATCAATCTTACCCAGACCCTTGGCCTGGATCCATTTTACCTTACTTTGAGGCAGGTAGATGAAGTGGTCTCTTTTTACAGTTTTAGTGCGGGCAGCTTCTCCATACTTCAGCAAAACACACTAAACGGACAAGCTACTACCTACCCTGACTTTTATACGGTTACGGAAGAGCGATCCATTACCTGGGGGACAAATTCTGAGGACCTTTTGTTTTTGGGATATTACAGTCCCAAAGGAGTTCGGAATTTTGGTATAAGAACCCTGGATCCCATTGATGGAAGCTTTACGGATCTTCCTATTGAGCTTAATATTCAACAAGCATTTGATCCACTATATTTTCGTGAACGGATCTTTATGACCTATAAAGACGCAGCAGGAACATATAAAATTGCCATTTTTAATACTGAAACACGCACCATTATAAATACACTAGACTATGGTGAGGGCATTCCTAATGTTCTCATTGATGATGAAGGCAATTTAGGCGTGATAATAGGAACCGGAAATTCTGTTTTTGTATATCATGTGTACGATATTGAGACCCTAATACTGCAAAGAGAATCTTTGTTTATCCTGGATAAGTTTTTACCCCCGGGACCTCTGCAAGGCGCTGTTTATGGCAATACTCTTTTTTACACTAATTTTTTGGCACAACCATCCCCCCTTACTTATGGACCGGCTTATTATAATTTTGAGAGCGATACAGATTTCGTTATTGATATTATAGGTATTGTGCAACAAGTAGAATTAGAGACACAGTATACTATTGACCTAACCGCTATGAGATACATTGAAGAGGCTGAGGTCTTTTTAATGGGATATGCAAATGACGGTTTTGCTACCGGGATTATCGGCGGGGTACTTGTCATCTCTAAAACAGGAACCTTATTAGAACGCATTGAAGTACCTTTTGCACCTACTTATTTCATAAAATAGCTAAGAATCACCAAACAGACCACTTAGTTGGTTTTGCAGTTTGGAATTCAGAACAAGATTTTTGTTTTAGAGAGATAACGGACGAATAGCCCGACCAAAGGAACATCTAATCAAAAAATCTCAAAAGTTTTAGGAGTAACAAACTAGCTGGTCTGTTAATTTGGGAATAAGGAACCTTGTTTTGCAGGACTCTCATGGTTTAACAACCATTTTTTACGGTGTAATCCTCCAGCATAACCTACCAGATCCCCATTACTTCCTATGACCCTATGACATGGAATAATGATCCATAATGGATTTTTCCCATTGGCGGCAGCAACCGCTCGAATAGCTTTAACATCGCCCAATTTTTTAGATAATTCCAGATAGGAAATCTGTTTTCCGTAGGGAATAGATTTTAGTTCTTCCCATACCCTGAGTTGGAATTCTGTTCCTTGAGGATTTAACTCCAGATCAAATTGCTGTCTGCTTCCTTCAAAATATTCTCTTAATTGATAGGCCGCATCCTCAAGTAATTCAGGTATTTCATTTATTTCCAGAGGTTTCTGGTCTAATATAGAAATTGATCTCAAGCCTTCAAGATCACCTTCTATTTTAGCCCATCCCAAAGGCGTTTCTATTACGGCTTCCTCCATTTTATTCAATTATACCTGATTTTTTAGCTCTTGCTTCCCATTTTTTACGGGCTAAAACCTGAAGATCCTCATGATGATCGCTTTCATCCATTATTTCAAGACCTAAAAGGGTCTCAATGATGTCTTCCATGGTCACTATACCACTGATGGACCCATATTCATCGGTCACTAATGCGATATGCTCTTTTTGCGATATAAAAATATCAAACAACTGCGGAATAGAGGTGTTTCTTGTGGTCATAAGGATATCTCTTCTTATGGATGATAAGGGAGAATTTCCATTTTCATTGATTATTTCTTCTAAAACAGTGTCTTTTAGCACAAAACCGGTGATAATATCTACTCGTTCGCCATATAAGGGGATACGTGAGAAACGAAGTTCAGGATTAGCAGTAAAGAATTCTTTTATGGTCTGATTCTCTGACGCTATTTTCATGACCGCACGGGGAGTCATTACATCTTTAACTAAAACCTCATTAAAACGTAAAAGGTTTTTAATGATTGTAGACTCTGAAGCCTGAAAAACGCCTTCTTCATGGGCAATATCGGCCATAACTGTAAAATCTTCCCTGCTTAAAACACTGCCATGTATAGAGTTCTTGCTAATTAACCTAGTAAATAGCTGAAGCACCCATAATAATCCGGTCCATTTTAATATCAGGACCAATATATTCAATGATTTTGCTGTGAAATTGGAGAGTTGACGCCAATAGGTAGCTCCCAAAGTCTTAGGTATGATCTCAGAGGCTACAAGTATAAGTACTGTCATTATTGCTGAAACAACCCCAACCATTAACTCTTCCGTAAATTGTATTCCTAAGAAGTTGGTGGTACTATTTCCATACTTTTCAGCATAGGTCACCTTCGCCTGTACACCTGCCATTATAGCTCCAACCGTATGGGCAATAGTATTTAAAGTAAGAATAGCTATTAAAGGTTTATCAATATCATTTTTTAGGATCTCTAACCTAAAAGCGTATTTCTTATTTTCTTTCTTTTTGATATTTATAAAAGTAGGCGTAACGCTGAGTAGAACGGCTTCCCAAATAGAACATAAAAAAGAGAAAAAGATGGAAATGAATATGTAAAAAAATAGTAATTCCATGATTGTATTTTCAAAAGCGAAGGTAAGAATTATTAAAAAACCAATAAGTTGAGATATGTTACCTGTAATACGAGTAAAAGATCTCGTGAAGGGAGGTGCGAATATTCAGGTCGTATATATTTCGATGTGTTCTGGATGGATAAACACGATTTGATAAAAATATAAATACCAATTGGTTTTTAGGATCGGCCCATACAAAAGTACCTGTAAAACCGCTATGTCCAAAGCTTTCCGGACTGGCGGAAGGTGCAGGATAGGCATCTTCCAGACTCCTATTGGCATTATCCAATAAAGGTTTGTCAAAACCAAGACCCCTTCTATTGTCATTTTCCGGATACTGAACTTTTGTAAATTCTTTGACCGTTTCTTCTTTTAATAAACGTTGTCCTTCCAGGACCCCATAATTTTGATAGAATTGCATAAATCGAAAAAGATCGTGCGCCGTACCAAAAAGTCCGGCATTCCCTGAAATTCCTCCAAGCAGGGATGCATTCTCATCATGCACCCATCCATGAACCAGGGCTTTTCTATATAGATTGTCATATTCTGTGGGAACAATAGTATTTGGGAATCCTTTTTGCCTTGGAAGAAATCCCAGACTGGGGACGTCAAGGGGAAGAATAAACTCTTTGGTCAATTGATATTCATAGGAGTGGCCTGCAAGCTGTTCAACAAGTTGGGGAAATAATAGAAATGCCAGGCCAGAATATTTGTATTCCTTGAGATCATCTACTTCAGAGCGACGAATCATTCTATTCATTTTAGGTTGGAACCTATTCGCCACATAAAGATCCTCGTAGGCCTGTTTTTTAAAATTGCCTTTGGGTCTACGGCTGAGAAATCTGGATCTTAGTTGGTCTTTTCGCATTACCTCATTTAAAAAGACAATATAAGGAGTTAAACCAGCCTGATGGGCCAATATCTGCCGCAGCGAAAGATCCTTTTTGTCTTTTATATTCTGCCAGGGTTTCCAGTAGTTACTGAAAGGAACATCGAGCTCAATTTTTCCTTCTTCGTAGAGTTTCATCAGAAGCGGCAAAGGCCCAAGTATCTTCGTTACGGAAGCCAGATCGTAAAGATCGTTCAACTGAACCGGCTGCAGACTGTCATAGGTATGATACCCGTATGCTTTGTGAAAAACAATGGCCCCTTCCTTAGCCACCAGCAGCTGGGCCCCGGGAAAGGCTTTATTTATTATACCGTTTGTTATAATTGAGTCTGCGCTGAATTCAAGTTTATTTTCGGAAGATATTTTTGGGGCTTGACTGTAAGTATTTATAATAATACCAAAAAGTATAATTATAAACATTATGCCATTTCTAAGAACCATGAACTACTTATTTTCAGGATGATTTATCCCATTAATGCCACTGCTTCTTTTGCAAAATAGGAGGCAATGATATTGGCTCCCGCCCTTTTCATAGCGATTAATTGTTCCATCATCACAGCATCGTGATCTAACCATCCTCTTTCAGCTGCTGCTTTTAACATGGCATATTCTCCTGAGACCTGATAAACAGCTACAGGTACATCCACGGCATTTTTAACTTCTCGTACAATGTCCAGATAACAAAGTCCGGGTTTTACCATAATAATGTCGGCTCCTTCATCCACATCCATTTCCGCCTCTTTAACAGCCTCAAATCTGTTTGCGGGATCCATTTGGTAGGTTTGCTTGTCTTTTGGAGCATCACCGCTGGTTGAAGGAGCAGAGTCTAGCGCATCCCTAAAAGGACCATAAAAAGCACTGGCATATTTTGCGCCATAACTCATGATTCCCGTAGTGGTAAGTTCTTCATCTTCCAGGGCTTCTCGTATGATCTGTATTCTCCCATCCATCATATCACTGGGAGCCACAAAATCTGCACCCGCCATGGCATGGGAGACACTCATTTCTGCCAAAATTTGGTTAGTTGCATCATTTAATATGATCCCATTTGAAACAATTCCGTCATGGCCGAAGGTGGAATACGGATCGAGTGCAACATCGGTCATTACCAACATATCCGGACAGGCATCCTTTACTGTCTTTATAGCTCGCTGCATTAAGCCATGTTCATTTAAAGCCTCAGACCCTGTATTGTCTTTTAAATTTTCAGGGACCTTTACAAAAAGGAGTACGGCACAAAGCCCCATTTTCCAAAGCTCTTTTACTTCTTTCCCTAAGTTATCAAGGCTCAATCGAAAATAATTGGGCATAGAGGGTATTTCATCTTTTACACCATTTCCTTCCACAACAAAGAGGGGCACCAAGAAATCACTGGGGGTTATAATGGTTTCGCGCACTAAATGTCTAATGGCATTGCTATTTCTAAGGATTCGATTTCTTCTGAGTGGATACATGGAGTTTTATTTATTCTTAAAGTTAAACGATTTGATCGGTTCTACAGGATTATTTCACCGCTTAAATAGGGTACAGCCTTTCCTGAAATAAGGACCCGATCTCCCAAATATGTGCAGCGAATGGTGCCACCTCTGGAAGATAGTTGTTTGGCTACCAATTCCTTTTTTCCCAGCCTTTTAGCCCAATAAGGTGTAAGACTTGTATGGGCCGAGCCTGTTACCGGATCTT
>CBDUON010000013.1:0-28438 GCA_965368835.1 uncultured Eudoraea sp.
CGCTTTTCCTTGTTAGTAGCATCATACGCCAGGTAACCCCTCATTGAAGTAGATTCTGTAGCATAGGTCACTTCCTCTCCAACGATAGTATGTTCTAATACTACCGGATTCTCGGAGACATCTTCTTTCTTATCAGTTTTGCAGGCGCCAAATAAAATTCCAAAACCCGCAATTAGTATTACAATCTTTTTCTTCATTTCTATTTATAAAATTCGTGACTACTAATTTACAATTTACCTTACGATTCTCGAGCGGCCAACCAGTTTGTTTTTATCCAAAAAAAATGATGACCAGACACATGATCATAAAGAGCACTGCCGGGAATGACTTTATCAATGGATCATTAATACGGAAGTGCATGGAAATAGATCCGGCTAACAATAAAGCCAGGCCAGAGGCAGCCACTGGTTTTAAAACAGGATACCAAATAGCTACTATAAGCATGATCGCTAAAACAACTTTTAAGGTACCAATCACATAACAAGACCAGGCCGGCAGGCCATATTCCCTAAATTCTTCTAAGATAGTTGTAGCACTACCCCCTCGCCAGCGGGTTGCTTTGTTGTATTGCAGCAGCCATACGTTAAGAATACTTACTCCAACAATACCCTGAAGCACCATAATAACTATATCCATTTCTTTTTTATTCCAAGTTACTAAATAAAATATTTTGAAAGGAACCTATTTCCATTTTCCGAGAATAATCTTTGTACAATTTCATCAGCGCCTATCTTGTTATCCGGATTTTTAAATGTGGCCGTACTCATATAATTATAGACATGCCTTTCCAGGAAGTCGGCCAAAAAAGGAAATTCCTCTGCTGTCCAAAATCCATTCAATGGGTCTATAATACCATCAAAATCGGATCCGATGGCCATACAATCCCAGGCAAAAAGTCCATTTGAGTCCAACACAGTGGCAATATGTCTTAATTGATTCCAAAGTAATTCAGAGCGGTAGTGCATTATTTTATGGCGCTTTAGGGAATGCTTTGTGTTTTTTAAGGTTGCCTTATTCGCCAGTCGCCTTTCGTCTAATTGCAGCCCAATAATACCCCCGGACCTGGCTAATCTTATCAGTTCTTCATCATAGAAATTGATAGATGCAGGGTTTAACAATTTTGCTGATTCCGGATATCCGGGAACAGGATTAGAAAATGAAGTTAGACCATTGCAGGCCCCATGACTAATGATAATTGGTAGGTCCTTAAATGTATCATCGCCACTATCTAAAAGCTCATAGTATTCCTTACGGGCTGCCGTACTCATATGTTTTATATCTGGAAGAATTCTATTGCCATCTGCATTATCTAACATACGTTCCAGGACCTTTTTACCCAGGGGTGTAAATCCGGCTTCTAATCCTTCTGATTGATCAGCAAACTTGGTAATAATCCCTGTAAGACTTGGTGCATGGCCGCAAAGGTGATTCCAGAAATGATGCGCAATGGTTATAAAGAAAGGCCGGAATTGCCATTTCTTAATGGCATTTATGTTTTCTAAAACTTCCTGCGCATTAGGTTTGGTTCTCAAGCCGGTGTTCAACACATGGAGACCTTCAATAGAAATAATGACGGCAATGGTCTGTATTTTGCTATCCGACTCTTCAGACCTAATCTTTTCTATCTCCTTAAAATTACGAACTAATTTATATCTGTAACGCCCTCCTGCAATTCTAAAAGTCTTTCCATCCAACTGCTGATAATACATATACTGCTGCAAAAGATCCTTAAAGTAATCCTGTATGCCCTGTATATGATCTACCCGCTTTGCTCCTATCCCCAGGGCAAAGTTAGAAGCCAGATCCAGTATAAGCTCGTTGTTAAGTTTATTTCGGACAAACCACTTTTCCAAAGGATATAAGGAAACACAAACAATACTCACCCCACCCAATGAAAGGGCAGTGAAATTAGATTGTGAGAATTTTGTAAGTCCACTCAGGTAATTGAGTAGTTTGTCAAAAGGAGATGGGGGATCATAGTACCAGAGGCTTTTTTTTCGCCTTCTGTCTGCACTGTTCATTCCTACCGGGATATCCTTAAAGCTTTTGCCAAAGGGTTTTAAGGCAGGATGACAGTGAAAATCTATATAATCGTTTTTTGGAACCATGATGCCTTGCTTAATAATATCACAGAGACCGGACATATAGCATGCCCGGTCATTTTAGTTTTTAGGCCCCGAATATTATTTATCTAAGGTACTAACCAGGTTTTGTTGAATATGATTTGGTACGGCCTTAAACGATGAGAATACGGCGCTAAAAGTTGCCTTACCCTGTGTTAAAGATCTGAGATCTGTTGAATACCGGTAGAGTTCTGCTTCGGGAACCGCACATTTGAGGATCTGAAATTGATCAATACTATCTATTCCCTGAATGATGGATCTTCTGGCTTGAAGATCTGTCATAACACTACCCACTGTGTCTTCTGGTACTTTCACTGTTACTTCCTGCACCGGCTCTAAGAGTTTTGGATTCGCATTCAGGAATGCCTCCTTAAAGGCATGGGCGCCTGCGATCTTAAAGGCGATATCGTTGGAGTCTACAGGGTGCATTTTTCCATCATAGACCATCACCCTCACATCCCTGATAAAGGATCCTGTGAGTGGTCCGGATTCCATAACTTCCAAAATTCCCTTTCGTATGGAAGGTAAATAACGTATATCTATTACCCCACCTACAATGCAATTGTAAAACACCAACTTACCACCCCATGGGAGGTCTATTTCTTCCTTACCTCTAATATTAAATCCTTCAGGTTCCGGCATCCCTTCTTTCCAGGGCTCTATCTTCATATGAACCTGTGCAAACTGTCCGGCACCTCCTGATTGTTTTTTATGACGGTAACTAGCCGTAGAGGAGCGCTGAATGGTCTCTCTGTAAGCAATTTTGGGTGGCTCAAAATTAGCTTCTATCCCATAATTATTTTTTAAACTCCAATCTATGGTTGCCAAATGTAACTCTCCCTGGCAGCCGAGGATCATTTGCCGCAATTCTGAGGAATATTCAATAACTACTGTAGGATCCTGTATATGGATCTTTTTCAGGGCATCACTTAATTTTTCTTCCTCCTGTTTCTTAACGGCAGAAATTGCCCTCCTTGTTCTGGAAGCAGGATACTGTATTGGTTTAATGGTTACAGGCGAACCATCCTGGTGTAGTGTATCGTTTGTTTCTGTATGTTTAAGTTTTAAGCTTGCCCCAATATCCCCAACTGTTAGCTTGGTCACAGGCTCCCTGTTCTTCCCATCCATGATAAACAATTGATTAAATACCTCTGTTTCACCATTTCTTGCATTTACAAGTTTATCATTGACCCGAACCTCTCCGGATTTAACCTTAAAAAAAGTGATCTGTCCTAAACTAGGCTGAAATACCGTTTTAAAAACAAAAAGAGCGGTTGAAGCTTCCTTCTTCCGCTCAATGGTTTTACCTGCCACAGATTGCTCCTGCTTCAGATCTGCTGCCGCCGGCGCTACATTATCAATAAAGCCCATGAGTCGGCCACTGCCCATATCATTTAGTGCTGAGACGCAGAATACCGGAAACAGTTCATGATTTAACATCCCTGCTTTTATACCTAATCTCATTTCATCTTCATTCAAGGTGCCTTTTTCAAAGAACAGTTCCATTAGGTTTTCATCGTTCTCCGCAGCCTTTTCTACTAATTCATTATGAAGCATATCGGCACGCTCTTTCTGATCATCAGGAATAGGAAGTTTTTCCGGTTTCCCTCCCTCCGGACCAAACTTATAACATTTCATTTTTAAAACATCGATGATGCATTGAGCCCCATCTATCTTAATAGGATACTGGATGAGGACAGCATTGTTTCCCACAAGCGATTTTATACTATTAAAGCTCAATTCGAAATTGGCGTTCAAATGATCCATTTGGTTAACCACAAAAACCGTGGGTTTTTGATAGTGGTCAATATAACTCCAGATGATCTCTGTCCCTACTTCAACGCCATTTTGAGCATTGATCACCGTGAGGATGGTATCCGCAACACGGATTGAGGATATGATTTCACCAACAAAATCATCCAGGCCGGGAGTATCAATAATATTTATCTTGTAATTACGCCATTCTGTATGCAGAGGAGTGGCAAACACAGAGGTGCCCCGCTCGTGTTCAATATCGTGATAATCCGAGACCGTGTTCTTGTTCTCCACGGTGCCTCTTCGGTTTATCAATCCTGCTTCAAATAACATGGTTTCTGCCAAAGTAGTTTTGCCACTTTGATGCGCTCCAACAAATACAACATTTTTAATGTGCTTATCGTCAAATACTTTCATAGTCTTAGGTATTTAGATCGTATTAAATAAATTTAAAGCCACATCAAAAAGGTACTATAGAAGGGGCTTTCTGAGGAATGTAATTACCCGGGTCAAAATCCATTACACAAGGAATTCAACTACAATTACAATACTCACTAATTTACTGAATTTTCACTTTAAAAACCACAAAAAAAGGGCAATATTTACAGAAATAGAGCCCATATTTTAGGAATGGTATTAGTATAGGAATAGGAAAGTGTTTAATCCCATAAATCAACAACTAAGGCTGCTGCTTTTCTCTTACAAAGGGGACAAAACGCACGGACATCAACTTCCGGCTTTTGATCTTCCCATTTTTCTTTTTTAACAGCATTAGTTGTCGGACACCCTTATGTGGCCCAAGAGGGATAACCATCCTGCCATTTTCTGCCAATTGTTCCACCAGAAAAAGTGGGATACTCTCTGCGCCTGCGGTCACTATAATGGCATCAAAGGGTGCCTTCTCCTGCCAACCATAGTACCCATCCCCTATTTTTACAGCTACATTATGGATGTTTAAGTTTTTTAATTTTTGGATTGCCCGTTGTGCAAGATTATCTACGATCTCTATCGTAAACACAGTATCGATCATCTGTGATAGTACGGCTGCCTGATACCCAGATCCTGTTCCAATTTCCAATACTCTGTCCGACGTTTTTAATTGAAGCGTCTGCGTCATATATGCCACCATAAAAGGTTGTGAAATGGTTTGCCCGGATCCAATGGGCAGGGGTCTGTCATTATAGGCAAATGGTTTTTGTGATTCGGGAACAAATGCCTCTCTTGGAATCTTCCCCATCGCATTTAAAGTAGCTTTGTCCGTAATACCGCGAGGCATTAATTGTTCTGCCAACATCCGCTGTCGTTGTTCCGTATAATTGTCCTGGGCCAGCCCCTGGAAAGCTGCTAAAAGACTTAACCATAGACAATACAGGTAGATATTTCTCATGACCAGCTATACTTTTCTAGTACTGTTATTGGCACTTATTCCAATCTAACCACCTGTTGCCTGCTTATTTTAATTTTGCATGATGGGCAACTTTATATTAGACGGATGGGTAGCCGAATGATGAATATTATTAGTAGCGACCATCCCTACTTTCTCATCGTAGTTGTTCCCTCCTGTATTTAAGTTACGGGCAAACCTTGGAAAATTGCTGCTAGATACTTCTATCCTGATACGATGACCTTTTTTAAAAAAATTACTGGTGGCCATTGGCGTGAGATCTACCTTGTAGACTTTCCCTTTTTCCATAAAGACCTCCTTTTCATACCCTTCCCTGTAACGTACCCTTTGAATGGTCTCATCTAAATTATAAGCACTTCCATCGGGATGTACATCAATAAGCTTAATGGTTAAATCCGTATCCTTCACATCACTGGAAAGATATAAGGTTGATTCAATAAAACCTGTCATTTCTACCCCTTTCTCCAGGATTTCGGAAGTATACACAAGGATGTCATTTCTTGTCTCCATGCCTTGTTGGTCAAAGGCACCACCCTTAACCGCATTCCCGGTACAACAAACATTTCCACCGTAAGAAGGTACAGGATTCATAGGGTCGTAGGTAAAGGTATCGGGCTTTTCAGCAGTTGCCGGTTTCTTTAGACTCAGGCTGCCATCACCATATAAACTATTCGCTGCGCCCCCACTATGCAGATAATAGGTCTGAAGCCTGGATTCCTTTGGTGGCCAGGTATCGGAAGAATTCCACTCATTACTTCCCATAGTGTAATACTGAACCTTGGGAGTTTTTGATTTGAAGTCGTTCGTGTCTCCTTTTAGCCACAGATCGAACCAACTGTAAATTTGCTCATCGTAATTGAGTCTCGCATCTCCCACCGATAATTCGCCAACTATGGTGTTTTCAGTAGCTCGTGTATAAGCACAATGTAGGGTTGGTGCAATAACCAGGTATTGATTATCTCTTACAGAAGCATCTTTGGCATTTGCTCTGACGTGGTTGTACAGTGCCAGATTGGGGCTAATGGAAACATCGTACCAGGTAGCAAACCAAAATCCCGGAATATTGATCTCCATATCATCGTGATAAAGTCCGCCTTCATACCAGGCCTTATCATTTGGTTTCCTACGCACCATCTTATCAAACACTTCTTTTTTTCCCGGAATATTTTTGATAAAGTCCTGAATAGGCAGATGTTTTAAAGCCTCTGCCATATCTACAGGAGGATTCTCAGGGGCAAGATCATAAAACCTAGAAATCCGAATAAGATCTTCCTGTGTAGCCCCTGCGGGGATCCTGGGTTTAAAGATATCGTGTTCTACACCATACAACCAGGAAAAGAAGAGCATCTGTTCTGCGCCCCCTCTATACCAATTTCCTTGTTCATAATACTCGCCAACTCTCCCTACACCAGCTCCAAAACTTTGAGGAACCATAGTGGCTAGCGATGGATGATCCAGGGCTGCCACAGCCATTTGCCATTCTGCCGTTGAAGAACAACCGTATAGCCCAATTTTTCCATTAGACCAGGGTTGTGACTTCATCCAGGCAAAGGCATCATACCCATCTGTTAATGGCAATCCTAGGATATCCCACTCCCCCTCTGAATAATACCGGCCTCGTTCATTCTGAACAACATAGGCATATCCTCTTTTAACCGCTTCGTATGCCCTTTCTGCCGTTCTCGTACGTTCTTCCCCATCACCCCAGGAATTAAAGTTATACGGAGTCCTGGAAAAGATAATTGGTACTTTCTGATCTCCCTTAGGGCGGTAGATGTCCGTTGCAAGTCGGATCCCATCACGCATAGGCATCATTACCTTTTGATCAATGACAGCAATTTCATTTAATGCTTCCAGCACAGATTGCTGCGCTAACAGTGAGGATGAAGAAAAAATAAATAGAAAAATAAATAGAAAACGGTTTAAGATTTTCATTCGATTCGTGTTTTTAGGTATAGTCCTTTAAAAATATAGAATTAAATAGTTACTCCCCTATTAATGGCTATTAAATTCGGATTCATTTTCGTTTCCTATGGATTGAACCAATATGTAAGTTTGAGAGTAAGGTTCCAGGTACTTCCGGAAAATGGCGCCAGACGCTCATTTTTGGTAAAAACCAGAAAAAGATCAGATGCCGGCTGATATCGCCATTGAAACCTGGAATTTAAATTGAAGTTTCTGGTTTGTTCATTGTATTGAAAAAGCGTTGCAAAGAATAACTTGTTGGTAAATGTAATATCTACCTTAGAGCCTATTAACCAGAATTCTGTGGTATTCCAGGGTGCGGGCAAACTAATATGATTATAGCTCATGGTAGAACTAAGGCTTACATATGGCTGAAAACGATACCCCAGTTCATTGGTAATATTTAAACGGGTGCCATTCTCATAATACCCTCCCAAACTGGTATCAAAGGCATATGTAAACAATCCCTGGGGCCTGGAATCGTATAGCAGTCGTACCGTATTCCAGGTATTCTTCACCCCTGCATCTAGCAATTCCTTCCCGGTGCGGGTAGGATCGAAAGGGGTCAGTAATTCCACATATTCATTGATCAGTTGAGCCTGGAGAGCACTTCTGTTTCTGTAATTCAAGGTATACCCCACTGTATTTTGATAATCGGTCTTCCTGAAACCGGTATCAAAAAAATGACTGAGCTCTAGCTTGGGACCGTGACTTACAACAGGACCTTTTTCCGGAAAGAAAAGATAGCCCAAATACCCATTTAAACGAATATAACTGTCCCTTGGAACAAAGCCAACTTCGGCAGTATAGCTAGACCCTACTACTTCTTCCTGTAATCCCCAGGACCATTGTCTATTGGTATAGGATATATTGGCGGCTTGTGTTATCCCACTTCCTTCGTCTTCGGGAGCAAAGGATTTTAAAAGAAATGCCTTCCCATTCCATAGATTGTCCGAAGACCCCAGATTATACTCTACCCCCAGATTCCTGTTGAATTTAGGGAATATGGTACGCAGTGAATCCGTTTCTGCAGGATATCTGAATGATTCCTTATTAACGAACATAAGGCCGATGCTGGATCTGCTGAATACCTTCCGCTGTAATGAGAGAACGCCAAAATTTTGGGTAGGCTGCCCGGTTTCTTCAATGGAGGAAGTCTGAATATCCATTATTCCGAGTCGCCAGTTCTTGTCGAGATTTCCGCTTACTCGGGCACCTGCATCTATGGGCACTCCTAATCCAATTCTACGGGAGAAGAAAGGGCGTATGGTTGAATACCCAAAATTGGCAAAGAGGTCTGCATTCTCCAGGAAGAATTGCCTTCTTTCCGGGAAAAAAAGTTCAAAACGATCCAGGTTAGTTACCTGCCTGTCTACCTCTACTTGTGAGAAATCTGGATTTACGGTGAGATCTAAATTCAGGGAGGAAGATATGCTGAACTTTATGTCTCCGCCAATTTTTGCATCTGTAGATGATTTATTATCATCTATCTTATTGATCTCCCCAAGGACGTAGGGTATTACGGAAACATTTAATTTGGGAGAGGGCGGCGGGGCATCCCAAACCAGGGTCCCTGTTAATGCAAGTGCAGCTGTAGGGAACTGTCTGGGAATGGGTGTCCAACTCGACTTTTCGCTTGTTTTAAGGTCGAGTCGGCTAAAATTTATCCCCCATTCTGTCACCCCTTTTTCATATCGAATAGACTTAAAAGGAAGCGCCATTTCAAATACCCACTTCTCATCATCGCGTTTTACTTCAGAGACCCATTTGCTGTCCCAACTAAGATCAACCGCACTACCTCCGTACATGGTTCCATCCCATTGGGCTCCGGCCGCATTAGACCCAAATGTGAAACCAGTTGTTTGATTATTAAAGGGATCCAGGAATAATAAGAAATTGTCATTTTTTCCAAAAGTAAAATCGCGTCTAAGCGATTCAACAAAGTTCTTCCCTTCAGTGTTATTGTAAAAGGTTGCCACCAAATAGATGTTCACATCATCATAGGCCATTTTTATTTCACATTTTTGGGTGGCAGGCCCCTTATCCATAGGCAGTACCATAAAAAAGTCTTTGGCCACATCTGTATTGGCCCAGGCCAGATCATCTGCAATACCATCAATAACAATAGGTAATTGTGTTCTGTTTATATGAAGAACATACCCGGCATTTTTCTTTTGGGCATGGCAAACAACTGTTGTGAGCAACAAAAGTAAAATATAACAGATCTGCTTGATCATTGGTTAATGGAAGAATGATTGAAGTAGAGATAAAGCAACAACCTATGTCACTTGCTCAATTAAAGATAGGATTTTTAAATTAGAAGTTTTGGACGAGTAGAAATAAAAAAAGCCTCCATTTTGTGAAGGCTTATATCAGATTTAATTTATTGTTATTCCAGTTCCTTTAATATATTTTCCGCAGAATTAGTAATGCTTTTGTAGCATCCATAACCCCATCTGGCAAAAAAGAATATAAAAATGGCCATGATAGGGAGATAGATATATAATATGTTACTTTCAACAAAGAGATCTTTCCCATTCATAATTTTACCGGCAACTGGTAAAATGGTAAACATCAGAATAAAGCTCAAATAAAGGCCTAAACGCTGTAAGAAAAGCAATTGATTCTTCGCTTTAGTAAAACTGATAAGAGTATCTTTAATATTCCTGTCCGCAATATTTAACTTTTGAATACGCCTTAAGGAATTTAGCGTTAGTACAGGAAGAAGAATTAAAAATGTCACAGTAAAAAGACCACATAATTGCAGGTACCAGGTATCTAACAAAGAAAATTTGGTCAAAACAAAGATGGCTGCCAGGATACATATAACCCCTCCAATGGTTTCATAGGTGGAGATCTTTTGAAATTTATTCGAATACTTTGTTTGTGTCATGTTCATGATTAATTCGTTTGTTAGTTTCTTTTGTGTTTCAAGTTCCTGGCTCATCTCTGACCATAATGTTTCTAGTTCTTTTAGTTCCATGGCGCTATTTTTTGATCATTTCTGACTTTAATTTTTCTTTTATCCTGGAAATTCGAGTTCCTACATTGGTTGTTGAAAATCCGGTGATCTCTGAAATTTCTTCATGTTTTTTGCCTTCCAACACCAATAGTATAATACCCCGTTCTAATATGTTCAATTTCTGAATCTGAGTGTGCAGGAGTTTTATTCGCTCTTCTAAAACAAGATCATATCCTTCAGTGCTAAGTGTATTCCCTATATCGAGCGATACCTCATGGGGCCGTCGTTTCTTTTTGTTGAGTTGCCCTATGGCCGTATTCAGAGCTACTCTGTACATCCAGGTGCTAAGCTTGGATTCTGACCTGAAAGAATCGAAAGATTTCCAGAGCTGATACACAATTTCCTGATAGAGATCATTTTGATCTTGCTTTTGTTCTGTATACAAAGCAGATACTTTATAGATCAATGCCTGATGCTCTTTTATGATCTGAACAAATGCTTCTTCCTTTTGCATTGTAAAATTGTGTATTTAGGGTATTAGTACCCCATCCTTTGAAAAGATCACACTTTTCGTTGATTTTTTTTTCAAATTCTTTTCAGGCCCTATAAAATACCAAGTTCACACCCAAATTCATGGATGTCATTCACAATGGGAGTTTAATTTTAAATACCGTATGCTAATTAATCCATCGGAAATAAGCTTGTATCCAAAGATGGAATTAGCTTTAGGGCATTTTTGTAATACACTTTCTGAAGTACTTCATCTGGCAGATCGAGCCCATACATAGCCCAGAAGGCATGATATTTCTTGTAGTAGGGAAAATATTCATCACTGCTCTCCAGGACCCTAAAGTAGGTTGGGAACTCTTTTGGTTGCCAGCTGTCTTTTCCGAAAAGAATTCTATCCTGATATTTCACAAAAAAGGCATGAGCATTTCTTGGTTGCCTGCCCAGCTCAGCTATTATTGCTCCAATACCAACATACATATTGGGCATTTCTTCAAGCAATTCTCCTAATTTTCCCAGGTCATTGGCAAACCATCCCATATGAGCATTGATAAACTTGGTATTGGGATGTTTTTTAAAAACATGGTGCTGTTCCGCTATGATCTGTTCCCAGGGTGCCGGATTAGTGGCACTTCTTTTTCTATTAGGTCTGGTTTTTAGCTCCAGCCAACGTTCATTTTTTTCATCCATAGGGTCCCAAAACGACTTTGGATCGGCTGCGTGGATCAACACCGGAATGTTTAATTCCCCGCATTTGGCCCAAATTGGATCTAAGCGTTCGTCATCTATTGCTAGTCTTTTTCCGTCAACATCCTTATTCCTTAGCCCCAGGCTTTTATAAATTTTTAATCCTTTGGCACCCCTGGCCACATCTATTTCCAGTTGTTTTACCGCATTTTCTGTCCAATCCTCACCGCCAACCCCATCGAAATCTACATTGGCAAAAACCACAAACCTGTTTGGATAATGTTTGTTTACGTTGGCCAACATATTTTTGATTTTATCCCCAGATCCACCACTCAGGTTAACCATGATCGCCATATTCATCTCATCCATGTCTCTTATCAATTCAGAAAGATCCTGTGTGTCCATTTTGAACTGATGACTATGCACATCAATAAATGGGAATTTTGCCTTGGTGATCTCCTTGCCCGGAACTACTAAGGTTGACGTTGGATTATATTCTTCAAAGTCCATTTCCTGCGCATTTTGATTAAAGGAACAGGAAGCTAACAGCAGCACAAAAAACAATGTTCTAAAAGATCTGATCATGTCTTATTTTTAAAATTTAATACTTTGAAAGTAGTATAGTCCTCCGGGGTATCCAAATCTGTTGCCTTTTTTCCCGGATCTACCCCAAAACAACTGTCCTTATTTCTCGATATCAACTGACTTGCCCCTTCATCTCCCTTCAGCTCTTGCAAAGCTAAAAAAAATGATTGGTCGAAAAGGGCAGGCACCCCCATTTTTGATCCGTATTGAGTAGCAATTATTTTTCCTTCCTTTGCTTTATAATGCCCTATTAATGTATTTAGGTAGGTCTTGTCTATAAAAGGCTGATCTGCCAACATAATAAGAATGGCATTAGGTTTAGTTTCAGAATTTAGCACGCCTAAAATACCTGCACTAATAGAAGACCCCAGTCCCTCCTGCCAATTATTATTTAATATAACTGCGTAGTTCCTCGGCACCGTTTCCTCTTGAATTCTCTGAGCTTCTGCTCCCAGGACTACAAAAACCTTATCGATATTGGAATTATTGGCAACTTCAATAGCGTTACCCAATAAGGTATTCTTGGTCCATGGTAAGAGTTGTTTGGCTACACCCATGCGGGAAGAATTTCCAGCGGCCAGAATAAGGGCTATAATTTTCATTGGGAGTTACTGTGAATTGATCCTTTCTTATCTCTTAATTTCACCGGGATTCGATCGCGTGCTACCATTAGGATCTCTGCCAGAATAGCGATCGCGATCTCCTGAGGAGTTACTGCTCCAATATCGAGGCCGGCCGGACCATGAATAGATTCCAGAAATGCCTCTTCTGTTTCCGGACATTGTTCTAAAAAAGCATTCAGCAGATCTTCTCTGCGTTTAAAAGGCCCAAGTAAGCCCAAATAAAAAGGTTTCCCGGCTTTTAATGTCATAAGATATTGAAGGTCCTTGGCATAGCTATGGTTCATTAGAACAATTGCCGTGTGTTTGTCTATTTCATTGATGGGAAAAGCTTCCGGGGGAATAGCCAATAACCGATCTGAGCCTGGAAAATGTTCTGAGCTCTTTTCTTCTGTAGGACTGGCAACTATAATAACTTCCATTCCTATTTCAGTTGCCAAAGAACTGAGTTGAACCGCATCGTGTTCTGCCCCAACTATAAACAATTGGATACCGGGTTCCATGGTTTGAGCAAAAACTGAAAATTCCGGATTTGATTTATGTGTCCCATGAAGTGAAAATCTATCTTCTCCAAAGATCAAACAACTCCCAAAGTTGCTTTGCACTTTGTCTTTCTGTTCATAGGAGCATTCAATTTTAAAGACCTTCCGTTCCTTCACATTTTTCCAAAAACGCTCGATCGCTTCTGCTTGAGGATCAAATGGTTCCAATAAAATATATAATATTCCTTCGCAACCCAATCTGTAACGACCGTCATAGGTCATTACCTTAGCCTCACCATTCTTAAAAACACTCTCTGTCTGCCTCAGGATCTCTTTTTCTACACAGCCTCCACTTACAGCACCAACCATCGATCCATTTTCCAGAATCAACATTCTCACTCCCGGTTTCCTGTAAGAAGATCCTTCCAGAGCTACAACAGTTGCCAGCACAGCTTTTAAGAGTGACTTTGAAGTTGTTTCATAAACCTGAAATATTTTTATAAGTTCATGAGTCATGTCAGGCTCTTGTTTTAGTGTTTATAAAGGAAACTAAGCTTCCCTCTGAAAACGTTTGTTGTCCCGGATCTAACTGTACAAAACCATCTATTTTAGATAGATTTACCAGATCCCCCGAACCATTTCCTTCTACGGGGAAAGCCATTACTCTCCCATCTGTGATACGAGTCTCAACTCCTGTGAATACTGTGAGATCGCTGTTGTTTTTAAATGTTTTGGCAAGCATTACCTGTGGGTTTTGTATGGAGACCCCATTAGATTTAAGCAACCAGGGTTTAAAATAAAGATAGAAATTAAAAAATGTAGAAACCGGATTTCCGGGAAATGAAAAAATAAGGGTTTGTGCCTGTGCATTTGACCCAAACCAAAAAGGTTTGCCGGGTCTTTGGGCAACCCTGTGAAATATGTTCTCCACACCTAATTCAGAAAGTACTTTTGGAAGAAAATCAAATTTACCTTTGGAAACCCCTCCACTTAATATAAGTACATCCATTTCATCTATTACATAGGATAGTTTTTGGCGAAGCAGGTCAATATCATCTGCAATATGGAGTAACATAGGTGTAATTCCAAGTTCTTCCAGAGCCCCGTAAACGGCATATGTATTAGATCTGCGTATCTGATGCAGCAAGGGTTGCTGATCTATATCAACCAGTTCATTCCCAGTAGAAATCACCGCGACTCTTGGTAACTTGTGTACCAGAATTTGACTTTTTCCAACCGTGGCCAGTATCCCTAATTCAGCAGGTGTAATTTTGCTGTTCTTTTTTAAAAGTATATCTCCTTTTTGGTGATCACTACCCCTGCGATGAATATTCTGTCCCCGAACCGGTATTTTTTTTAGGGAAGCAATATCATCCTTGATGATGACATCTTCATACATAATGACAGTGTCTGTTTCAAAAGGCACTACGGCTCCCGTCATTATCTCAATACAACCTTCCGGTTCCACAAAAGGTATGGTTGGGTGCCCGGCAGGCAACACTCCTTTGATCTCAAAGGACAATCTTCCGGTAACTACCGCATCGTGGTTAATTGCTATGCCGTCCTTTGTAGCCCGGTTAAACGGTGGGAAATCTCTGTCTGCGTGGATGTCCTCTGCCAGATAACGCCCATTCGAATTTACAAGGTCTACCTGTTCCGATCCATAGTCACGAAACTGATTTAAAACTAAATGTTGGGCCTCATTAAAAGAGATCATGGGAAGTAAACAAGTTAGAATCAAAAATAGAGAAAAAGTACAGGAATTGTGTTCTCAGTTGCAAGAGAAATTAAGGTTTGTATTTCCTTACCTCCTATTTCTTGTGGAGGCCACTTCTTGCATCCATGCAGCCATTCCACCAATGACCGAATACATAGGTGTTTTAGGAAATTTGGGCCTGAGGAATTGAATTGCCTGCTGACTTCGAATACCCGTTTGGCAAATAAAGTAGGTAGGCTGATCTAGAGGGGTAGTTACAACATAATCCAATAGCTCATTTAGTGGCACATTTTTGGACCCTTCAAGGGCCTCTTGGGCATATTCTGCAGGAGTTCTTACATCTATTATACTTATATGAGCTGTAGCATTCATTTTTTTATTTAAAGAGTGAACACTAATGAGTTCCTCTAATTCGCAGAGTTTAGGTTCGTACTCAGGTTCCAGATTTTTTCGTTCTTTATTTTTTAAGACCGTTGGAAATTTTATCTTTCTTATGGACTGATCCAATCCGTTGTACAACAACAAAATACCACTCATAATATCGCCTGTCTGGGTAATGACCTTTACAGCTTCAAGGGCCTGTAATGTGCCAATGATCCCGGGAATTACACCTAAAACCCCATTTTCATTACAATCGGGGATATTAGCTTTTTCTGGCATAGAAGGAAATAAACAACGGTAGGTTGGTCCTTCTTTATAGTTGAAGACGCTTATCTGCCCTTCAAAACCATGAATAGCTCCGGAAACAAAGGGTTTATTTAGTATAATACAAGCGTCATTTATTAAATAGCGAGTGGCAAAATTATCAGAGGCATCAATGATGAGATCATACTCTTTAAGAATATCTAAAGCGTTTCCACGAGTCAAAAAAGTGTCATGAGAAATTAAGAGGGTTTCTGAGTTCAACCGTTTTAGTTTATCCAGGGCTACCTGAATTTTTTGTTTTCCCAGATCTTCTTCCCCGTAAAGAACCTGCCTTTGAAGATTAGACAACTCAATTATATCTTGTTCTACCAATCCCAGAGTGCCTACCCCCATTGCACTGAGATATTGCAATACGGGTATACCGAGCCCTCCGACGCCTACAATCAGTACTTTCGCTTTGGAAAGCAGTTGTTGCTTTTCCGATCCAAAGTCTTTTAAAGTTGTTTGCCGTATGTATCTCTCCTCCTTCATTGTGAATTTAATGCATCTTTAATTCTTTGGTAGTCCAGCATGGAATTTGCATTGGCTAATACGTCGTCAATTTGAGGGAATATAAGGTGTGTATCAGTATTTATTAAAAATTTCCTTGGACAGCTAGAGGTAGCATTTTTTAAATATTCCTTTACACCTTGTAAGCCTTTAGGTTCCCAGATGGCCGCAAGCGGTTCTGGCAGGCCACTTGCCCTGGTTGCGAGCGCAGTTGCATCTTTATGTGCATTTCTGCCCTTCACCAGCAAATTGAGCGTTTCTTTATTCAGAAGCGGCAGATCGCAGGCAATTACCAGCCATGCTGCTTCAGGGAATTTCTTATGTGCACTTAGGATACCATTTAAAGGTCCGGGGTACTCATTTTGGTCTAAAATCACTTTGTACTTTTCCGGAAGATCATCTTGTTGGTCTTCGCGCAAACTGATAAAAGTATGTTCACAAAAATCCTGTGCCAAATCAAAAAGTAATTCTTGCTGAGGCCTGCCATGGTAGTTTATTAATGCCTTGTCTGTCCCCATACGGCTGCTTTTACCCCCTGCGAGGATCAATCCGTAAAGCGGGGCAATTGTTGAGCTGGGATTTGAAGAAATTTGTGTCATGGCATCTTTGATAATAAATATTGAGCCTTGTTAGCCACCAATAGAGGTCATAGAGCTTTCAAAAACATCCGCATGTTCTTTCTGAGCATCAAATCCGGTTTTGGCCCTGCTGCCAATGACCTCTTCAATGGCAGATTTAAGAACACTTTCCGGCTCTTTATTTCTCAGTAGACTCCTCACGTTCATTTTTGGTTTTCCGTAAAGACAGGTGATTACATCTCCTGTTGCCGTAATTCTCAGACGATTGCAACTTCCACAGAAGGTTCTGCTAAAAGAAGGAATAATCCCAAAAGTTCCCAGATGCCCGGGAATTTTATAATTAATGGATGTAGAGGTATTAGGTGCCTCTAGTTTTTCAAAGTCAGGGTAATAAGAACGTATGTAATCTAAGATGGCCTTATAATGCCATTTTATGTTATCGAAGTGTTTAGATCCCCCATTGAAAGGCATTTCTTCCAAAAATCGAACAGAGACCGGGTATTGTTGCTGTAATTTAAGAATAGGAATTATATCCTGTACATTCTGATCTTCCAGGACAATAAAGTTTATTCTAATATTAAAGCCTTCTTCTATCAGTTTCATTAGATTACCATAAACCACATCGTACTGATCCCTTCTGGTAATCTTTTCAAAGGTATCTCTGTTGATGGCATCCAGGCTAAGATTTATATCCTTTATACCCAGGGCTTTGAGCTCCTGAATATACGGCCCTATTAAGGTTGCGTTGGTAGTTATAGAGAGATCCTGTATCCCAGAAAGTGATGACAAATAACGTAATAAGATCATTAGATCTTTTCTTACAAAAGGTTCTCCCCCTGTAATCCTTATTTTATCAATCCCCTGATCAACCAGGGTTTTTGCCAGTACCTGAAACTCCTCAATTGTGAGCAGTTTTTCATTTTTAACAAAATTGATGCCTTCAGATGGCATGCAATAATGACAACGAAGATTACATCGATCTGTCACTGCCAATCTTAGGTAATTTATACGTCTGTTATGATTATCTATGAGCATTCTGTATAAAGGTCTTTCTTAGGTTATCCCCCACTTACCGGAGGTATCAAAGCAATTTCATCTGTTGTTGTAATAGGTGTTTTGTCTGAAGCATAGTTACTGTTGACCGCAACTGCCAGTGAGCTGAGATCTTTAAGGGCGGGAAAAAGATCCATTAAATAGGATTTTAATTGACCCACGCTTTCCAAAGCTTTCGTTTCCTGTAAAGGAATATTTAAGGTAGCGTTTCCCACAATATCTCGTGTAATTCCGAAAAGTAATATTGTCATACCGCAATATAAGTTTAGTAACAGACCCATTCTACCATATGGGATATCTTTCCTTAGCTCCTTGCTAACCAACTCTTCATTTAATTACATAATATAAAATGACATAGCAACAAGCTTGATTTTCTCTTGATAAAACTTGCTTATAACAAGGTATCAAAAATTTTAGAGTCTCAATACCTCTTTAACAATTTGTTGCTTTTTATTCTGTGTAAAAACCTTTTCTTCTGTTCAATAATACTTGCCTAAAAAAAATATCTTCACACCTCATACTTAAATGAACAAACTTGCGTTTTGGAGGTTGAACCTAATAATATGAAAATGAAAACCTTTTTTAGAATAGTCCCTTTATTTTGTGCACTTACAATGTTATTGTCTTGTGGTAATGCAGATGATGATATTTCCTTTAATATAAATGCTAATGGAGATCTTGGTAAGGGGATCCCTGTAGATGATTGTTTAAATCTGGGAGAAAATGAGCTGATCTTGTCTATTCAGGACCAATTTACCACGCTTCCGGGAAAAGTATCTATCTTTTTTAAAGTGTCTGACGCTAATGGCAATCCAGTGGCTGGTTTAACCGCCAATCAGTTCACCATTTATGAACAAGGTAGAAATGATGATTGTTTTAATACCATCTCAACTTCCGAATCATTTGCCCGTATCTCGCCTAATTCACAAATATTCAGCAACAACACTCTTTTAGTTCTCGATCTTAGTGCGAGTGTATTAAGCGGATCTTTAAATGAATTAAAGTCGGCTTCCGTAAGTTTTGTAAATAATGTGATGCCTGCTACAGCGCAGGATTCTTTTAAAATGGCCATATACTGGTTCGATGGAGAGGACGAATTACATTTATTACAACCCCTTACAGCTGTAAAGGACGAACTAACCCTTGCCATTGATGGGATAACTCCGGATATAAGTAATGATCCATCTACGGATCTTTACGGGGCCGTGATCAAATCTACGGACATTGCAGAAGGTCTGTTAGATGAAGCCCGTAGTAACTCAACTATAAGTGCAGCCTCTGTGGTCATTTTTACTGATGGAACGGACCAGGCCTCCAGATACTCGGAAACAGATGCGTTAACCGCAGTAAGAGATGCAGATCTTAACATTTCCCTCTTTACCATTGGCTTGGGATCTGAAATAGATACCGAGGTTTTAACGGACATAGGCCGTACATTTAGCGTCTTTGCCGGAAACAAGGAAGAACTGGAAACTACTTTCAATGATATTTCATTCAGGGTCTCAGAACGGGCCAATAGTTTCTATCTCTTTGAATATTGTACCCCAAAAAGAGATGGAAGTGGCGTTAATAACTTAGCTATCTCCGTTACGGACGACTCCAGACAGGGCGCTGTACAATCAGAATTCAACGCTACCGGTTTTTCTGGCGGATGCCAATAAAGACAGGACGTTTCTTAACATTTAAAGGAGGATCTTACGGGTCCTCCTTCTTTTTTTACACCTGGTAAGTAGGGTTTTTGGCACCATCCTTGTTATATACATAGAAACCCAAATGTATATCGCGATTAACATACATCCTAAAAACTAGAAATTGTTTAACGTAAAAAAGAGAAATTATGGATGTTATCAACGAAATTATCAGTCAGAGTGCCTTAGGATCTTTATCTAAAGGATTTAAGAGCCTTGTCTTGTCAGTATTCACTTCAATAGTGTTGACCCTTTTCGTGATGTTAATTGCTATTATCGTAAATGGTAATCAATTACATTTCAGCTTTGGATTTTAATCCATCAAAAGCTGTATAGTAATAATATCAACGGTAAATCATCGCATTCTTGCGTCCCCATTGGTTTAATACAGACGGAGCTGCCTCACCAAGATCTATTAAGAATCCATTGATGACGGCAAACTTATAATCCCCATCTTTCTGCAATAGAAAGGTGGGGTTTTTTCCTGCTTCTAATCTAAATTCTGGCAGTTCGTAACCAGGACTCAGCAGATGTAGAGGAATAGGCGAAAAAAGCGCTTCTTTAGATATGTTCTTTACACGCACATAGGTGTAGCCATTTATTAATAGTTCCCCCGGATTTAAAAGAGATTCCGTATCGGCATTCATAATTTCGGGATATACTTTCCCTGGAACAATAGTATAGCCTTCAGCCTCAAAAGTCTCGTATCCATAATAGGTAGAGAGATCTCCCTGATCAATGATTCTGCTGCTATACCAAAAACTTGCATGGTCATCTTTATCAACTTCCACCTGATTAATTCCAATATCGAGGATATAATTCTTACCCAATAATGGGTATGTGGCCCCAATGAACTTAAGATCGAACAACTTTCGGTCATTCTCCGGGATCCTTTCATACGCTTCAAGCTCTATGTCCTTATAGTTCTCTTTGGCTATAGAATAAATCGCTGAAAGAATGGACACATAGTTTAATTTCCGTATTTCCTGTTTTTCGGGATCATCCGGATATCCACCAGACTCTATCAATATAGTGCTGGTCCCCCATTTTTGGATGTTATCCCCAAAAGCACGAGGTTCAAAATCATCGTTATAGCGCCCTACCTGACCAGGAGCATATTTCTGAATAATAGAATTCATAAAGACGATGACCTTCATGGCATTACCCCTGCGTTCATCTATTTCTTTTTCGTAATTAAATGCAGGTGCCAGATATGAAATGGTCGCTGGTTTTTCTGTTCTTTCCGCATTGTAATACGTACTTTGATCATGAAGGTTAAATCCAAAATCGGCTTCCAGACTATCCCGGACCTTTTTCAGTGTTTGGCCTTCAGGCGATTGTAATCGCAAGGCATCTCTATTAATATCTATACCCAACCTGTTTTCCCTTTTGAATATTTCTGCCCCATCCGGATTTAGCATAGGAAGAAAATGCAGCGTTAAGCTATTGAGTATGTCAGTTTTCTCGCTTTTAAAGTCGTCACTGCGGAAAAAGTTAAGTATGTCAAAGATCGCCTGGGTAGCTGTTGGTTCATTTCCATGCATTTGAGACCACAGAAAAACATCTGTAGGTCCGGATCCTAAACTAACAAGGGTTAGATCTCTACCTTCAATGGAGGATCCTACTTTTTTGACAGTTATTCCTGCATCCTTTTTATGCAGTTCAAGCAAGGCCTGAATATCTGCGTGTTTTATTCTTCTTTTAGTAAGTAATGGCTCTTTATACTGATCATACGTCTCATATAAAGAGGCAGTTATTTCAGATTCCTGGGATTCTCCTACAAAGCAGCCGCCAAGCATAAGGGCGAGGAATAAAATGATACTTTTTTTCATATACTATTATTGAGGTACTGGTTTAAATTTAAATTTTTTTGTGGCTTTTCTCACATTAGCCATAAATACTTCTCCCGGATCGGTCTTTTCTGTTCTGTATTCAGCGTCTTTTTCCAGCCATAATTCGTGTCCTTCAAAAAGCGGATATTCATAATGTCCAATGAGATAGTCAATGTTGTACTTCTTACTTAAATAATTTACCAGCCAGATATTAGCTTGCAATTGGGCCTCGGTTAAAGGCGTTTCCTCCGTACCTCCCACATTTTCAATACCTATGGCACAATGGTTAAGGCCTATGACATGTCTGCCCATGACCGTTTCAGGCATTAGTTGGTAGATAGTACCATCTTGTGCTACCAAAAAATGTGAGGAAACATTAAGACTACTGGCATTCTCTACATCAGGACGCCAATTTGGAAGGGTAGGATCATTAAACGCATCAAAAGAACCTTCCAGGGTAGGAATAGCCGTCCAATGAAGGACGATCATCTTAGGAACAATGGTTATTGTAGGATTCTCAAACCCATAACGTTCCTTTAAATATTCTTTGGTGAGTTGTTCCCGTTCAGCATTAAAGATGATGGGTCTGTCTACTATTTTAGTACTTGCACAGGAGGCAAGAAGCATCATTGTGACACTTAAACTCAAATAATAAGGTTTAAAATACTTTACCATGCCTTATTTAGTTGTCTTTCCCTCCGTTATGGATTGGGGTATCGCATAAAAAATATTAACTTTCTTTCTTCCCCATTCTTTAGCCATTTGGACGTCATCTCCCATATAAATGTCTATCCTGTTCTCCCATCGCGAATGCATTTTATCTTTTACATAAAAAATACCTTCGAATCCTTCGATCTTAACAGGGGTATTGCGCTTCAGACCCTTTTTAACAAGATCATTTGAAACTGCTATACACTTCATACCTGGTTTTAAGGTGTCGCCCCATGCCGCAACATTTGGAACGCTATTAGTTTGAGATATGACTGAATTATACGCAGTTGCCGTAACTCTCAATGGTATCCATGTAAATTTCTCTTCCTCTTCCCTGCATCCAACACTTAGACCAATGAAAGCTATAAAAAAACTTATATAGATCTTGTTGAGCATTCTAATTATTGGTATCTGTTTTCTAATATCATTAGATCAAGAGCCTCTTTTTTCCAAACTGAGGTATTTGCCTCAGGGGCCGGAATAAATGGCAGTGCAAAACTGCTTAAAATAATATCTTCATCACCATCCCCGTCTATATCCCCGCTATCCATTAAGAACCACTTCCCTTTTATAGTTGCTTCCACAGTGTGGGTCTCAAATTCATATGTCTTGCTGTTTTTGTTCTCCAAAAATACAAAAGATCGGTCAGGCGCATTCTTATAATCGGGAAAGGTAGAAAGGAGACCAAAATCAATATCTCCATCTTTATCAAAATCAGAGGCCACTACGCGTGTTGTACCATTCATAGGATAAAAAAAGACTTCGGTAAAGTTGTTGTTTCCATCATTGAGATGCAAACGCAAACCGTGATACGGTTTTTGAACATAGGATTTATCTGCATTGTCACCATGAACCGTCACCAGATCCAGATCCCCATCGCCTTCATAATCTATAAGTTCGAACCAACTACTGCCATAAACCGGACTAAAACGCAACACTTTTTGCGCCTCAAAGGATAGCTCTTGTTTTTGATACAATATAGTTATGCTCTCATCTCCCTGGGAAGTGAGTGCTACCAGATCTTTTCTCCCATCATTATCCATATCCTGAGCTATAACGCGGATGGTGCCGGGTTGATTTAACAGCACCGTTTTATTGTATTCTCCACTCTTATTTTTCACAAAGAGTGATAATTCCCCGGTAAGATCACCAAACTCACTGATCACAAATTCAGCAGTGCCATTGTCGTTAAGATCTTCTACAAGGGTATGTACCGGCCTGTGCAATAATGATGCAATGTTTAAGGTGTCTGAGGAAGTACTCTTATATACCTTCCCTTTGGCAATAGCACTGGGGTGTATATAACCAATAGTTGTAACATAGGTCTCCTTGTTTTTGACATCATACGAGACAACCGGACTTTCATAGTACCCCATAATGTCTAGGCCCTTTTTTAAATCAAAGCTCATTAATTCACCAGCCATGTCCCCCATTAGAACATTGTTCATTTCGGGATTATATTTCAGATACGTATAAGAACGCCGCTTGTTCTCATCCAGGGAAATTTGCAAAGGGAAGAAATTTGTTAATTCGGATGATTTGGTTTGATTGGCCAGGGAATTGAGTGAATCTGGCGCACCGGCGATAATGTATTCCTTAAGCAATTGCCAGTCTTCTATGGATATTGTAGATGTAAGGGGATAAATACCCGTTTTTATAACGGCTTCCATTTCTTCATAAGACAGCCCTGCCAGGGGATCGTAGTTATTTTCTCTCAGGCCCATTCTGGCCGCCATTTCAGGTAAAATAGCTTTTTCCCATATCTCTTTAGGAAGATCCGCTCTTTTGGGGGCTATATGGCAACTTGCACAATGCGATTCGAACAAAGCAACAGCTCTTTGGTTATTCTTGTCCTTGTTATTACATCCACTGAGAAAGCATAATAAAACCCCTATTACCAGGGTCTTTATTTTAAAGTATTTCTTCATGTAAACTGTGGTACATATATATGTCATTCTTTGGAAATAAATTCCTGTTATTCAGTTTTCAACTAATGTAAATTCTGTTATCTTGGTATATAAATTTTTTCACAAGTGCTTATAGAACATGCCGCTTTCTGATGAAGTCAGAAAGTTACAAATTACATATATCAAATGAACAAAAATTTAAAAAGACTCATCCTGCTTCTTATAGTAATACTAGTCGCGGTGGTAGTCTGGCAGTATCCTAAACTAAATTTGATCTCTGGTTTTGCGGCAAAAAATACAGCTTCTTCCATTTTTATAGCCGGACGAACCTTGACTTCTGTCGCTGAATATGACAACAATGTTCCTCTGGTAAAATTGGCGGAGTCTGAGTACAATGTATCAGAAAAGAAAGGATTGGCCTCGGTTTTTGGCTTAATGGAACGTGAAGCTGTTTGCAGGGAAGGATTGGGATGCGTTTTAACAAATGGTGATATAGATGTAGATCTTTATACACAAATTCCAATGCGGGCACAAAAAAAAATAGCCTTGCCCTACCCTTTTGGCCATGAAGCACCAATAGACACCCTCTTTGAGAATGTAAATTACAAGCAGTTAGAAACAGCACTGGATCATGTCTTTTCAGATACGGTAAAGACCAGAACGGTCTTAGTCCTTTACAAAGGTCATATTCTTGCCGAGCGCTATAACAGCGGATTTGATCAAAATACTCCTATTTTAGGATGGTCCATGACCAAGAGTATTTTGGCCACCTTGTACGGCATTATGGAATATCAGGGAAAACTTTCTGTAACAGATCCTACGCCCCTTCCCTCCTGGCAGAAAGATAAACGAAGAGACATCACCTTAAACCATTTACTGCGTATGCAGAGCGGATTGGCCTGGGATGAAGATTATTCAACCATCTCCGATGTTACTGAGATGTTATTTATGGAATCGAATATGGCAGCCTCACAGGCAAAAAAAAATGTGGTTGCGCCACCTACTGAAATCTGGAATTACTCATCCGGAACTTCCAACTTACTATCGGGCATATTGCGTTCTAAATTTGACAGTTACCAGAATTATCTGAATTTTCCATATAAGGCGCTGATAGACAAGATAGGTATGCATTCTATGATCCTCGAAACAGATCTTGTTGGGAATTTTGTGGGATCATCTTATGGCTGGGCCAATACCAGAGATTGGGGAAGGTTTGGTCAGCTATATCTTCACGGGGGTAACTGGAATGGAGATCAATTGTTCGATCCAAACTGGGTACGCTATGTTACTACACCAACTATCCATTCTGATGGGGTATATGGGGCGCATTTTTGGCTCAATGCAAATGGTAAATTTCCTGATGTACCAAGAGATATGTATTCCGCAAATGGCTACCATGGACAGCATGTTTTTATTATTCCTTCTAAAGACATAGTTATAGTAAGGACTGGTTTAGCCGAAGATCCCCAGTTTAATACCAACACCTTTATCAGAGAAATCCTCGGAGCTATCCAATAGTATTCCAGCTATTATTCCTTCTATATCAAAAAAAGACCTGTTCACCACAAAAGAAGAAGTCTTTACAACAATAATTGTGAGAGGCGGGATTAGTCTCGTAGGTTTACTATGTAATTAACAAGGAGTTAATTTTTTCATTTTCATATAGTGTTCTCGTAAAAGGGTCCTGATCGTAAAAGACAGGGCCCTTTTTAATTTGAGTAGTATCTATATAAAATTTATCAGGGAATCCATTTATTTTTACCAAAATCAGGTTTACGCTTTTCCAGAAAGGCATTTCTTCCTTCCTCAGCTTCTTCAGTCATATAGGCAAGTCTGGTGGCCTCTCCGGCAAAAACCTGCTGCCCTACCATACCATCATCTGTTAGGTTCATTGCAAATTTGAGCATCTTTATGGAAGTGGGTGATTTCTCCAATATTTCCTGTGCCCAGGAAAAGGCAGTTTCTTCAAGTTCCTCGTGGGGAATGATTGCATTTACCATACCCATTTCATATGCTTCCGTGGCGGAGTACGTTCTCCCTAAAAAGAAAATCTCACGGGCCTTTTTCTGCCCTACCATCTTTGCAAGGTAGGCCGAGCCATAGCCGCCATCAAAACTAGTGACATCGGCATCTGTTTGTTTAAAAAGAGCGTGTTCCTTGCTTGCCAGGGTTAGATCACAAACTACATGCAAACTATGACCTCCGCCAACGGCCCATCCCGGAACCACTGCAACCACTACTTTCGGCATAAAACGGATTAATCGTTGAACTTCCAGTATATTCAATCTGTGATAGCCATCTTCCCCAACATAGCCTTTATGGCCCCGCGCCTTCTGATCTCCTCCACTACAAAAAGAATAGACCCCATCTTTAGTTGAAGGTCCTTCGGCAGATAATAATACAACCCCAATAGAAGTGTCTTCCTGAGCATCGTAAAAGGCCTCATATAATTCCTTGGTAGTTTTTGGTCTGAAGGCATTCCGAACATCGGGGCGGTTAAAAGCTATACGTGCCACTCCATTGCACTTTTTATAGGTAATGTCCTCAAATTCCTTTACCGTTGTCCATTTTGTCTTTGAATTCATATGCGTATTCATTTTGGTCATTAAAGATAAGGCATCTCTCCGCGCCTAACAATGATTTATAAGATTGGATCGGGATCTTCTTTTCTCTTCACTTTATCTTGTTTTAAGGCTATCCACTTAGATAAATATTTGGTGCTGGCCATACTGTGATGCATTAACATACTACCTATAAAATTATGATCCCTATGCACCATTAAGTCTTGTTTCAGATTTTGGAGGACTTTAATAAAATTCCCTTCGTTCTCTTTCTTGTCAAAATGTGTACGCAGCAGCTTATACCCTTGCTGCTGGTTTCTAACCCATAATTCACCATCCTGGTATAGGGCAACAGCTTTTTGGGCAAAATCTTCCGCATCCACACCCATGAGATCTGAGATACTTTCCAAGGGAATTCCTTCTGCTCCAATGCTGGTGATTACAGAAGGCGTCCCGTTCGTAGCCGCCAAAAACACTTTTCCTTTTAGTCCGGCGCCATAGCGAAGCGGCACCAGATTAACCCTGGCTTTACGCATCATTTTCTTTGCGTCCTCAACCCATCCATGAACAAAAAATTGTTCCCTGGGGTTGTGAAATGCCGTTACTTTGGGTGGTAGGTATGGCCCGTATATATGTAAAGAAACATCAGGCAGTTTTTTACGTATCAATGGCCAAATAGACTCCTTTAAATATGCTATAGCGTCTAAATTGGGATGGTGTTTACCATTGCCAATAAAGACAAAATCTGAGCGCTCCTTACATGCGATCTCTGAATCAGCAGCAAGGATTTCTTTGTCATCCAATACAAAAGGCAGATAGCACAATAAAGATGGATCTATTGGTGTATGCTTGCTCAGCCATTCAATCTCAAAAGATGAAATTATCAGGGATAGATCTGATCTGAATATACTGGCAAGCTCGCGTTTAGTCAATTCCTGTCTTAGCCAATAGTTGGAAGTAAATTCTGTTCCTTCTTTTAAGGCATTTTCTCTGCTTTTTCGTAGCGAATGAAGGTCCTGGGTATCAATGATCCGGATAGTATTTGGCAATTGTTGGGCAACCCGCCATCCAAAATGCTCTTCAGTAAGAAATCGGTCGAATACTACGATCTGGGGCTTTAACTTATTTATAAAGTGATCAAAACCAGGATCATTTAAGGTAATAGGGACAGTGTCTGCACCTAGCTTCTCAATTGAAGCGCTATAAGTGGTTTTGGCAGAGGCTGAACTAAAGGTGATATGGTAACCCTGTTCCTTAAAGAAGTGGATAATCTGAAGAGTTCGCGCACCTGCGGCTGTGGCATTTGGTTCTGGCCAGATAAGCCCAATGATCAGGACTTTTTGCAGGGTTTTGTTCATAGTTACATCCTTGCCGCAAACTTTTGCGAAATCCGCAATCGGAGTTTACGTTCATAGTCTTCCTCCAACCACTCTTTGTAATTCTTGGTGTTGTTCATGATACAATATGAATATTGCCGTACCCTGTATTCAATCTCTTCTTTCAGTAGTTTTGCCAGGATTCGCGCATCAAAAACATCCTCACTATTCTCAAAACAAATTTGTGCGTGTTGCTCAATACTTCTTTCCAGAACGGTTTTAGATTTTAAGCCCTGAGCAAATACTTCTTTGTAGGTTTCCTTGATATTGAAATCAATATCTTTCGATTTTGAAAACTTTTGGCGTAATTCCGGCGGCATTTCATAAATAAATTCCCGTTCAATATCCTCATCATTCTTAATATTCTCCAGATAGAAATCGGGGAAGTGAAAGATCTCCTGCCAATCTATGGGTGCATCCCACATGCCAAATCTGGCAATATTATTTCCCAGATCAACAACAGTAAATTCATTTTTATCTGGCAGTATACGAGATCCTCTTCCTATCATTTGAAAGTATAAGGTAAGAGATCTGGTAGCTCTGTTCAGAATAATGGTTTCTACGGTAGGCTCATCAAAACCCGTGGTTAAAATACTTACAGAGGTTAAAATTGCGTCTGGAGTTGTTGAAAACCACTCAAGTATTTCCTTCCGTTCCGTGGCTGTATTCTTATTATCTAAATGCCTGATATTATACCCTGCTTTTTTAAAGATCTCATAGACATAGCGGG
>CBDUON010000014.1:0-27829 GCA_965368835.1 uncultured Eudoraea sp.
CTACCTCGCCATGTATTTTATTACGTTTCTGAGAAACGGTGTTTTAAAAGACATCCGGAATCGTATGTATCAAAAGATCGTGGAGTTGCCCATTTCATTTTATTCCGAAAAGAAAAAAGGTGATGTCATAGCAAGGATCACCTCAGATGTGTTAGAAATACAGCATTCCTTTCTTTCTATACTGGAATTGATAGTTCGGGAACCTCTTACAATTTTGTTTACCATCGCTGTGATGTTCTTTATCAGCGTAAAGCTTACGCTCTTTGTCTTTATTTTTATTCCCCTGGCCGGAATGATCATCTCTAGGATAGGGAAATCGCTTAAAAAGAAATCGGACAGAGTACAAAAAGAACAGGGTGAATTCTTATCCATAGTAGAAGAAACCCTAGGGGGCCTCAGGGTTATTAAAGCCTTTAATTCAGAATCCCATTTTTACAAGATCTTTAGTGCCTCCACAGAGCGCTTCTTCCATTTTTCAAACAAGCTGCTCAACCGTCAGAACCTGGCCTCCCCTACCGGAGAATTTCTGGGTATAGTAGTCATAGGTGTATTGCTATGGTTTGGGGGAAAGATGGTGCTCATAGATAAAACACTGGATGCCTCCTCCTTTATAGCCTATATGGGATTGGCCTATAATATTCTTACACCGGCAAAGGCCATCAGCAAGGCTTCCTATGGGGTTAAAAAAGGGAATGCAGCAGCGGAGCGGGTGTTAGAGATCCTGGAAACTGAGAATCCTATCAAAGAAGTTGAGCATCCCACAGCTTTAGAACAGTTTAAAACAGCCATTACCATTGAAAACATCTCATTTAAATATGAGAATGAATGGGTGTTGGAAGCGTTTTCTCTGGAAGTACCTAAAGGGAAAACGGTAGCCCTGGTGGGACAGTCCGGGAGCGGAAAAAGCACCATTACAAATCTGGTAACCCGTTTTTACGATGTGAATAAAGGAGATATTAAGATAGACGGAATACCTATCAAACAAGTATCAAAAAAATCGTTGCGCCATCTTATGGGGCTGGTAACACAAGATTCCATCCTTTTCAATGACACGGTGCGAAATAATATTGCCCTTGGAAAAGAGAATGCTACAGATGCCGAGATCATGGAAGCCGCCAAAATAGCCAATGCTCACGAATTTATAGACCAACTACCCAAAGGATACGATACTAATATTGGCGATAGCGGAAATAAATTAAGTGGGGGGCAAAAACAACGGCTTTCCATAGCCCGTGCAGTATTAAAGAATCCTCCCATTATGATCCTGGATGAAGCTACTTCTGCACTAGATACTGAGAGCGAACGTTTGGTACAGGATGCCTTGGATAAGTTAATGAAGAACCGCACATCTCTGGTCATTGCACACAGACTATCAACTATACAGAACGCAGATACCATTATAGTGCTAGAAAAAGGTAAGATCATTGAACAAGGCACTCATGAGATACTACTAAAGAAAAAAGGGGTATACCATAAATTGGTGGCTATGCAATCATTCTCCTAGCTGCGGATTCCTCCGTTGGATCGGCTGAATCGATAAAATGGTTATTTTCGAAGGTATAGAACAGCTCATTAAACCTTTATACCAAACAAGGGTCTTACAAGAATAACGAACTGACTTTGATTGCTGAAGAAACCTTAATTAAAGAACTAAAGCAAAAAGATACCCAGGCCAAGGCTTTTGAGGTGCTTATTAGCTCCTATAAAGAGCGCTTGTACTGGCATATTAGGCGTATTGTGCTCGATCATGATGATGCGGACGATGTTTTGCAAAATACGTTTATAAAGGTATTCAGGAATATAGATAAGTTTAAAGGAGAAAGTAAATTGTACTCCTGGATGTATAGAATAGGAACCAATGAGGCTCTAACATTCTTAAAAACCAAATCGAGAAAATTGGGCGTGAGCAGTGATGAGCTTATTGAGCGAAAAGCAAATACTCTTGAGGCAGATGTTTATTTTGAAGGAGATGCAATACAATTAAAATTACAACAGGCCATAGCAAGTTTGCCAGAGAAACAGAAATTGGTCTTTAACATGAAGTATTTTGAAGACTTAAAATATGAGGAGATCTCAGAAATACTGGGAACATCGGTAGGAGCATTAAAAGCGTCCTACCACTTAGCAGTGAAAAAAATAGAAGGCTTCCTTGAGGATCATTAAACCATCTCCCGGAAGAAGTGTCAAACCTAAACAATGAAAAAGATACCTAAAAAGAACAGTTTTAAAACCCCTACAGGATATTTTGAAGGGCTCACAGAACGCATTCAGCAACGGATGCAGGAAGAAGATGCCCAACAGTTTCCTAAAGAGGAAGGCTTTGCAGTTCCCGATGCCTATTTTGACGATCTTGAAAACGAACTACTTGCCAAGACTACACACAAAGAAACTCCTGTAATTCAATTGAGATCCTATAAGAATTACTTTTACGCAGCTGCGGCTGTTGCCGCCGTACTTGTACTGGTTATAGCGTTCCCATGGAACAGATCTCAACCTATTACTTTTGATGATCTTGCCGAAGTAGATATTACCTCGTATTTTGAGTCGCAGGAATTGGAATTAAGCAGTTATGAAATTGCTGAAGTGATCCCGGTAGCAAACCTGGATATTGATGAATTTATGGAAACAGGGATGGATGACGACCATATCATGGACTACCTTGAAGATACAATAGATGATTTTGATGAATTAAATATCGACTTAGATGAAGCATATCAGTAAAATACTCATCATAGCTTTTATTTCTGCGAGCAGCTTCCTTAGTGCGCAGACAGGCAGAGATAAGATAAAATCACTTAAGATCGCCTTTATTACAGAACGGTTGAGTCTTACAAGTGAGGAAGCCGCGGTTTTTTGGCCCGTTTATAACGAACATGAAGCTGCAATTGAAGAATTGCGCAATCGTGAACGTATAGAGATAAGGAACAGATTACAGAACTTCCAAAATATGTCCGATCAACAGATCCAAACATTAATGGACGAGTTCCTGACGCTGGAGAATGAAAGGAATACCCGTAACATGGCTTTTTTAAAGAAGATGACCAATTTGATCTCAGCACGAAAAACCTTTTTATTGATCAAAGCAGAGGACGACTTTAAAAAAAGGTTGTTGCAACAAATACAGAAACGTCGACAATAATCAGTATTCGACAAAAAACAGAAAAAAGGAGGCGTAATGCCTCCTTTTGCATTAAACCTTGCCTTAAACAGACGGTCTTAATACTATAACCATAAAAAAGATTGTTATGAAAAGTCTTAAACTAGTATTAGTGATCATTGCCTTTTTTGGAATGCTTAGTGTTGGTAATGCACAACGAATTGTAAAGGTATATCCGAAACATGGTACCGTTGTTACCACCATTCATAAACCACGTTTACTATTCCATAAGGGAATTAAATATCACTACGCCTCCGGAATATGGTATAAAGCCCGCGGTAGGAAATATGTTGTTTGTGCGGCCCCACGAGGGATTGTCCTAAGAACCTTACCTAGAGGACATAGAGTGGTATATGTTAAAGGAAGAAAATATTATGCCTATAAAGGGGTTCACTATCAAAAAACAGGCAGAACATACAAAGTTGTTTTTGTATAATTAGATTTGGGTTGACTTTATAAAAGGAGTCGTATGTTAGTCGGAAAAAGGGTGGACAATGTCTGCCCTTTTTTATTTAAAACTAAGTAACCCAATACGGTGTTTACCGGCAGCATATGCCGTGGAATCATTTACAAAGCGAAAGGTGTAAAAGGGTTCCTCCGAGAGGTTTACCCAACTGTCACCAAAATCCTGAGAATATGCAATTCCCGTGAAACCCACAGCTACCATTTCCTTTCCTCCACCATTAGGTACAAATTGCACACAACTCTTGTAACCGGGTATGTTGCCATCCGCCAACAACTTCCAGGTTTTTCCACCGTCTCTGGTAAGCGCCTTATTCCCGGTCATGGAATCTGGTTGTGTATAGTCTCCTCCCATGGCCACACCAAGTTGATCATTGTAAAAATGAAGTGTATAGATCCCTTGTGTTGGTTTATCATACTTTATGGGCGTTGTAAAAACCTGCCAACTTTGTCCTTTATCCGGGGAATAGAAAATTCTGCTCTCTGTAGTTCCTACCCAGGTATGATCACCACTAATCGCAATATTTGTATTACTTGCCGCAAACGCCCCTTCTTCAGAAAGCGCCTCAGGTAATTCTGAACACGGTGTCTTCTGCCAGGTATTTCCACCATCTCTGGTGATCAGAATAGACAAACACCCTTTCATCTCATCACCAATGGCCAATCCTTCCATATCATTCCAGAAGGACATAGCATCATAAAAGACTCCTTCGCCATCTTCCTGGTATACCAATTCCATCAGACCCTGATTTCCCGTTTTAAACAAAAGTGCAGGTCTTCCTGCGGAAAGCATAAAGAAATCAGTTTTAGTATGCGAAATAGCCCTGAATTCAGGAAAAATGGTATCGAATCTTTGTTGCTTTGCTCTTATCTGCTGACTTTTTAGGTCTATGGCACCAAAAACTCCTCCATTCCCCGCAAAGCCAACGCTTCCTTCCATAACCTCCAAGGCTCGTATGCTTACAGAATCATTAAAAAGGATCCTCACATCAACACTGCTATAATTATGGGATGGTTGCTGATCAGTGCACCCCCAGGCAACTAACAAAACAAAAATGATAAAGAAAGAGCGCATAGGATTTAATTTACTCAAAAATAAAGGGTTTCCTTCGCAAAAGGGTACCTTTGCGGTCTAAATTTTTGGAATGCGTTTACATAGGAATTTGGTGTTCGGGGTGGTAGATGGACTCCACATGATCTTTAATGAAGGAATTTACGCCTCCAAAGCCGTAGAACAGATCCTGAAACGGGATAAGCGATGGGGCTCCAGGGACCGTGGTTTTATAGCGGAAACTATTTATGACATTGTGCGCTGGAAACGGCTGTATGCAGAGATTGCGGAGGTAAAAGAACCCTTTGACAGAGCAAATTTCTTTAGACTTTTTGCCGTTTGGGCCGTGCTGCGAGGAATTGCACTCCCGGATTGGAAGCAATTGGAAGACACTCCAACAAGAAGGGTCAAAGGACGGTTCGATGAACTTTCAAAAATTAGAAAATACAGAGAATCCATTCCCGACTGGCTAGATGAAACTGGTGCAAAAGCACTGGGGGAAGCTTTTTGGACCAAGGAGCTGCATGCTTTGAACGAATTAGCTCCTGTTGTGCTAAGGACCAATACCCTAAAAACAACAACGCCATTTTTAAGAAAAAGATTGCTGGATGAAGGTATCGATGCTGACCTTATCAAAGGCTATCCACATGCCCTTAAATTAAAGGAAAGAGCCAATGTTTTTGTGACGGATGCATTCAAAGAAGGGCTTTTTGAAGTACAGGATGCTTCTTCGCAATTAGTATCGCCTTTCCTCGATGTTGCTCCAGGATTACGGGTAGTGGATGCATGTGCAGGAGCAGGTGGAAAATCGCTTCACCTGGCTGCCCTGATGGAAAATAAAGGACAACTTATTGCACTTGATATCTACGCCAACAAACTTCATGAATTAAAGCGCAGAGCAAAAAGAAATGGGGCTCATAATTTAGAAACCCGACTAATAGAAAGCACCAAAGTGATTAAAAAGCTGCATAAAAAAGCAGATAGGGTACTTATAGATGCTCCCTGCACAGGGCTTGGGGTGCTAAGGCGTAACCCGGACACCAAATGGAAGTTGAGTACTGCATCCCTGGATAAGATCCTTCAAACTCAAAAAGAACTCTTAAGAGATTACAGCAAGATGGTCAATGATGGTGGTAAACTGGTGTACGCAACCTGTTCTATCTTGCCACAGGAAAATTCCAAGCAGGTAGAAACATTTTTGCAAAGTGAGGAAGGAAAGGGATTTTCATTAGTAAAAGAACAACACATCTACGCCCACAAATCTGGTTATGACGGATTTTACATGGCATTGCTACAAAGATCATAAGCGCACTAAGAAAATACTGCCTAAAAAAAGTAATGAACAATCACCCTTGAAAACTGTTCATTATTCGCCATTTAAAAAACGCATAATTAGTGTAAATTTGTGGCTTCTTAAAACCCTCAACAAACCTCGCACATGATCTATTTCTTCGGGGATACCTCAATAAAAATATTTGCAGTAGAAACGCAAGCCACGCTCAGTGATCTGGATAAAGAAAAATTGACATGGTTATTCGGTGATCTACCCTGCCTTTCATCAGCGTCTATAGACGCTTTTTTTGTAGGTCCCAGAGCCGCAATGATCACCCCGTGGAGCACAAATGCAACGGAGATGACCCAGAACATGGGAATTTCTGATATCAAAAGAATTGAAGAATTTAAAGCGGTGCCGGAGGATTTCAAAGCCTTTGACCCCATGCTATCACAAAAATATAATGGTCTTGGTCAGGATATTTTTACCATAGCAATAAAACCAGCATCCATTTTAGCAATTGAGGATATTGCCGGGTATAACAAGAAGGAAGGCTTGGCCTTAAATGAAGAAGAAATTGAGTATTTGGAAAATTTATCCAAAAAATTAAACAGACCGCTTACAGATTCAGAGGTTTTTGGATTTAGTCAGGTAAACTCAGAACATTGCAGACATAAGATCTTTAACGGCGTATTTGTCATTGACGGAAAGGAAAAACCATATTCCCTTTTTAAACTGATCAGAAAAACATCAGAAAAGAACCCAAATACCATTGTTTCTGCTTACAAGGACAATGTAGCTTTTGTGAAAGGTCCAAGAGTGCTGCAGTTTGCTCCTGCCTCCCCGGATAAACCAGACTTCTACAAAGAAACTTCTTTTGATTCTGTCCTTTCTTTAAAAGCAGAAACACATAATTTTCCAACCACCGTTGAACCCTTCAATGGCGCTGCCACCGGCTCCGGAGGTGAGATCAGGGACAGACTGGCCGGTGGCAAAGGTTCTTTACCTCTCGCCGGTACTGCCGTTTACATGACATCTTACTCAAGACTGGAGGAAGGCAGATCCTGGGAAGCTGGGGTTGAAGCAAGACCCTGGTTATATCAAACTCCGATGGATATCCTAATTAAGGCATCTAACGGGGCTTCAGATTTTGGAAACAAATTTGGTCAACCCCTAATCGCAGGTTCAGTTCTAACCTTTGAGCACAAGGAACATCAAAGGGTTCTGGGATATGACAAGGTAATAATGATGGCTGGGGGAATTGGCTATGGAAAAGCATCACAGGCCTTAAAAGACACCCCCAAGAAGGGCGATAAGATTGTATTACTCGGAGGAGACAACTACCGAATTGGTATGGGAGGAGCGGCCGTTTCAAGTGCAGATACCGGTGAGTTTAGCGCAGCCATTGAACTAAATGCGGTACAGCGCTCTAATCCTGAGATGCAAAAAAGAGCAGCCAATGCCATCCGTGGTTTGGTAGAAAATGATACAAACCCCGTGGTATCTATCCATGATCATGGAGCTGGAGGACACCTCAACTGCCTGTCTGAACTGGTAGAAGAAACAGGAGGTGCTATAGATATGGATAAACTCCCCATTGGAGACCCTACCCTATCTGCGAAAGAAATTATTGGGAACGAATCTCAGGAACGAATGGGTCTTGTGATCAGTGCAAAGGACAGTAGTTTTCTGGCAAGGATCGCTGCAAGGGAAAGAGCCCCCATGTATGAGGTTGGAATTGCCACAGGAGATCATCGTTTTTCCTTTACTTCTTTAAAAAGGAATGAAAAACCCATGGACCTGCAACTGGCAGATATGTTTGGAAGTTCCCCAAAAACTATCATGACAGATGTCTCGGTACAAAGAGACTACCAAAATCCGGCGTATAGCCTGGATAAGTTTAAAGAATATCTTGAAAGTGTCTTACAATTAGAAGCTGTTGGATGTAAAGATTGGCTTACCAATAAAGTAGATCGCTGCGTTGGCGGCAGGGTGGCAAAACAACAATGTGCAGGCCCCTTACAACTTCCACTCAATAATGTTGGGGTGATGGCGATGGACTTTAAAGGAAAAGAGGGGATTGCAACTTCCATTGGGCATTCTCCAATCTCCGGGCTGATTGATCCAAAGGCTGGCAGCCTTAACAGCATAGCGGAAGCATTGACCAATTTAGTGTGGGCTCCTTTGGAAAACGGACTTACCTCTGTTTCCTTATCAGCCAACTGGATGTGGCCATGCAGAAATCCGGGAGAAGATGCAAGACTCTATGAAGCGGTTACGGCGGTCTCAGACTTTGCAATTGCATTGGGTATCAATGTACCAACAGGAAAGGATTCGCTCTCCATGAAACAAAAATATCAGGACCAGGATGTACTGTCTCCGGGTACTGTAATTATATCTGCCGCTGGGCATTGCAATGATATTACCAAAGTAATAGAACCTGTATTTAAGGTAGATGGAGGTCCTGTATATTACATCAACTTGTCTCAGGACCAATATGCTATTGGAGGCTCTTCTTTTGCTCAAGTCCTCAACAAAGTTGGACAAACAGCCCCTACAATCACAGATGCTGCTTACTTTAAAAATGCCTTTAATACACTTCAACAACTAATAAAAGATGAGCAAATAATAGCAGGTCATGATGTGGCTTCGGGCGGACTTATAACCACCTTGCTTGAGATGTGCTTTGCTGATAATAATCTGGGAGCCAGCATTGATCTTTCTACGCTGGGGGAGACGGATACTGTAAATTTACTTTTTGCTGAAAATGCCGGGATCGTACTTCAGGCCAAGGATGATTCTATTGAAAAAGCATTTTCAAAGGCACAACTAAATTTTTATAAGATAGGATCGGTCAATTCTGATCCACAGCTGCTTCTTACCAACGGAAAAGACGAAATAGAACTCGATGTGTACGCACAGCGCGATATCTGGTACAAAACCTCCTATTTGTTAGATAGCAAACAAACTGCGCAAGACCTGGCAAAACAACGGTTTGAAAACTACAAGCATCAACCCCTGTTGTATAAATTTCCAAGGCATTTCAACGGGCAATTGCCAAAAACTAAGGCAATTAGACCCAAGGCGGCTATTTTAAGGGAAAAAGGGAGTAATTCTGAGCGAGAAATGGCCAATGCCATGTTCCTTGCCGGATTTGATGTGAAAGATGTACATATGACAGATCTTATTTCCGGAAGGGAGACCCTGGAAGAGATAAGCTTTATAGGTGCAGTAGGCGGGTTTTCTAACTCGGATGTCCTGGGCAGTGCCAAAGGATGGGCAGGTGCCTTTAAGTACAACGACAAAGCCCGTAATGCTCTTAAGAAATTTTTTGCCAGACAAGATACCCTGTCTGTTGGAATTTGTAATGGTTGCCAATTGTTTATGGAGTTAGACCTGATAAATCCCGAACACGAGGTACATGGAAAAATGACCTATAACGACTCCCATAAACACGAAAGCAATTTTACTTCGGTCCGTGTGGAAAAAAATAATTCGGTAATGTTATCCACTCTGGAAGGCACTACCCTGGGAGTATGGATATCACATGGTGAAGGAAAATTCTCTTTGCCATATCCGGCAGAGCGATATGGAATTGTAGCTACCTATGGGTACGATCAATATCCTGCCAACCCTAATGGCAGTGATTATAATGTGGCCATGCTTTGTGATAAAACAGGCAGGCACCTTGTAACTATGCCACATATTGAGCGAAGTATTTTTCCCTGGAACTGGGCGCATTATCCTTCAAAAAAGGACGAAGTATCTCCCTGGATAGAAGCATTTGTCAATGCAAGGAAATGGTTAGAAAAAAAATAAGAAATGCGATTCTATTTTTTATTAATCATATTTTCACTTGTCTCACTGTCCATCTATTGCCAAGAAAAACAAACTATTTACATTGATGATGGACTCCGAGTAGTTTCAAAAAAGAATTTTGAGATAAAGCATAAATCGTCGCTCTATTACGCTTTGGAATTTGAACTTGACACAGTGCTATATCAAAAACTCTATTTAAAATATTTTATAGGGAAATTACATGATAGTGTAAGGACACAACTTTTTCCCTTCATAGCTCAAAGGTATAAGATAGATACTACAAAGACCATGGTGATTCATTATAAAGACACTCTAAAAACCAAGACCAGTTACCCTAAAAAAGATGGAATTATCAATCTAGGGGATAAGGGTCATAAGCACGTTATTTCATATAATACATTTATAAAAGGGCAATTTAAATGCGAGCGTAAATACGCTAGAAAGAATGGAATAGAAGTCTACCATTTCTTTAATCAGAATGAAGGGCATCCTACTATTTATAAAGATTTAAAATGGCACAAAGATCAACTACAAATGTTGCGCAGACTATTTTATAATAATAGTAATAATTCTATTTATTGGCATGTTACATTGCACCCAAATGGCGATTACTTTATTAATAATATGGGACTCGATAAAAAGGTTTATAAAGATCTAGAAAATCATAGAAATTGGGATATGCACCGTGCCGATTTTGAACGTAGATATTTATCCCTTAATCCAACTCACGATTAAATCCGGGGAAAAGAATACTATGTTCACCCTTTTTTTAATGGAATTGGGCACATTATCCTCCTAGAATGGATGAAGTATCTCCCTGGATAGGAGCACTTGTCAATGCAAAGAAAAGGTTAATGAGGAAATAAATGATTCATGAAAATCAGAAGAGCACAAATAAATGACCTGCCTCCTATAATTGCCTTATTGGCTAATGATAAACTTGGGAAGCAACGAGAAGACTATAGACTGCCCCTGCCTATAAAATATACGAATGCTTTTGATTCCATAAATAACGATCCCAATCAGGAACTTATGGTAATGGTTGATTCAGAGCAAGAAGTAATAGGCACATTTCAACTGAGTTTTATTCCATCCTTAACCTATCAGGGAGGATTGAGGGCACAGATTGAAGGAGTTAGGATACATCAACTGTTCAGAGGAAAAGGATTGGGAAGTATTTTGTTTGAATGGGCTATTGCCAGAGCACGGGATAAAGGGGCACACATCTTACAGCTTACAACCGATAAAAAAAGACCTCTGGCAATACGTTTTTATGAAGATTTGGGCTTTGTTGCATCACATGAAGGAATGAAATTACGTTTGTAGAAGTTCCATAAAAATGCAACTTCCTTGAGATTGCGAATCACTCAAAAATTTCACTTTAATTTTATCAGATCAATTTTATAATCCCGCTCGCTTTTCTTACTTTGCAAGAACCATTAATTCCAACGTATGCAAAGTGTCACTCGACTTTTCGACATCCCTTACTATCAACAAGAACATTTTCCCCTGGAAAAAGCCTTTGTAAGCAAATACAAAGGGGAATGGGTGGCCATATCTACAAAGGAGTACATTAAAAAGGCCAATATGCTTAGCAGGGCGCTTTTAAAGCTCAATGTACAGGCCAATGATAAGATCGCAGTGATCTCAATGACCAACAGAACCGAATGGAACATTGTAGACATCGCTGTTTTACAAATCGGAGCTCAAAACGTCCCAATTTATCCAACAATTTCGGAAGAAGATTACGCCTATATCCTTAACCATTCCGAAGCCGAATACTGTTTTGTTTCCTGTGTGGAAGTTTTGGAAAAAGTTAAAAGTATAAAGGGACAAGTACCTTCATTGAAAGGTATTTATTCCTTTGATGAGATAGACGGTTGCACCCAGTGGACAGAACTGCTTGCAACAGGAGAAGACACCAGTTATCAGGAAGAAGTGGAAATGCGGAAAAATGCAGTAAAGCCAGGAGATCTGGCAACATTGATCTACACTTCAGGTACCACGGGCAAGCCAAAAGGGGTAATGCTTTCTCATAACAATGTGGTCTCCAATGTAATCGCCAGTCAGCCCAGAGTACCCTTTGATTACGGTAGCACCGCTCTTAGTTTCCTGCCTGTGTGTCATATTTTTGAACGTATGATCCTATATCTCTATCAATATTGCGGAATCAGTGTATATTTTGCAGAGGGACTCGATAAGATAAGTGATAATCTAAAAGAAGTTAAACCTGAGGTGATGACAGTGGTTCCAAGACTGCTGGAAAAAGTGTACGACAAAATAATCAATAAGGGAACAGAACTAACCGGAATTAAGAAGCAATTATTTTTTTGGGCGGTGAAGCTGGGTTTGAAGTATGAACCTTACGGAGCCAATGGTTGGTGGTATGAGCAAAAGCTCGCCATCGCAAGAAAACTCATTTTTAGCAAATGGCTGGAAGGTCTTGGGGGTAATCTAAAGACCATGGTATCCGGGAGTGCTGCTTTGCAGACAAGACTAACTCGGGTATTTGGAGCTGCCGGCATTCCTGTTATGGAGGGGTATGGACTTACCGAAACCTCGCCGGTTATTTCGGTGAATTGTGAAAAAGATAACGGCTGGAAAATAGGCTCAGTGGGGAAGATTGTTGACAAGGTGGAAGTTAAGATCGCGGCAGACGGAGAGATTCTCTGTAAGGGTCCCAATGTTATGATGGGTTATTATAAAGACCCCGAAAAAACTAAGGAAGTAATGAGCAACGGATATTTTCATACGGGTGATATTGGCGAAATTGATAGTGAAGGATTTTTGCGCATCACAGATCGTAAAAAAGAAATGTTCAAAACATCTGGCGGAAAATATGTGGCCCCTCAACTCCTGGAGAACAGATTAAAACAATCTCGTTTTATAGAACAGGCAATGGTAATAGGTGAAGGAGAAAAGATGCCGGCTGCCATCATACAACCAAATTTTGAGTTTATTACCGAATGGGCCAAAAGACATCATAAAACCCTGGGAGGACCTTCGGAATTGGTAAAAGATGAGGTTTTACTCGCCCGGATTCAGGAGGAAGTAGATAATGCAAATGAACAATTTGCTAAATGGGAAAAGGTAAAAGCCTTTAAACTTACTCCGGAGGCATGGACGGTGGAAGACGGACACCTCACTCCTACCATGAAATTAAAACGAAAGATAATTAAAGAGAAATATTTGTCGCTTTATAATGAGATCTACGGCCACTAAAGCCGGTATTCATTCCGTTTTATAAATAATATTATAACCAGGCTTGCCGTAATATTGGCACATGTAAGTAAGGTATTCCCTTTTATCCTGACAAAGAAGTAGGCGGTAAAACTGTGCTATTCTTATCACAATTTCAGAAAAATGTTGAAAATTTATTATGCATGCATAATAAATTTTGTTATCTTTGAAGGGCTTAAAACACCCTATGCAAGAGTTAACTATAGATTACGCACTGCGAGCCACCTGGCAAATGGTAGCCAGAATGTACAATGAGGAAGCCAAGAAATTTGACTCTACCATGGCCGTAGGTTTTACACTGTTAAGTATTGATCCTAAAAAAGGCACGCCTTCCACTTCTCTTGGCCCCAAAATGGGAATGGAAGCAACAAGTTTATCGCGAATTCTCAAGAGCATGGAAGAAAAGGGACTAATAGAACGCAAACCAAATCCTGAAGATGGCAGAGGCGTACTTATCTATCTAACACCCTTTGGCCTGGAAAAACGCAAAGACTCGAAAGATGCTGTCTTGAGATTCAATGAGGTGGTAAAAGATCAATTATCCGAGACCCAGCTAAAATCATTCTTTGAGGTGATGGATACCATAAACCAGGTGATTTCAGAAAAAAAAATATACAATAGAGAATCAACAACTAATTAATACACAACTCATTAATGAACAAGCACATTAAAAAAGTAGCCGTCATTGGATCCGGTATCATGGGAAGTGGCATTGCATGTCATTTTGCAAATATTGGCGTGGAAGTCTTGTTATTGGATATTGTTCCTCGCGAACTCACCGAAAAGGAGAAGTCTAAAGGCTTAAGTCTAAAAGATCGCAGCGTTAGGAACCGTTTGGTTAATGATAGCCTAACTGCCGCGCTAAGATCTAAACCCTCCCCCATTTATCACGCCTCTTTTGCAAAAAGGATTCAAACGGGAAATCTGGAAGATGATATAGCCAAAGTAGCTAAAGTAGATTGGATCATTGAAGTGGTCGTTGAGCGACTCGACATTAAAAAACAGGTTTTTGAAAATCTGGAAAAACACAGAACTCCCGGAACACTAATTACATCCAACACCTCCGGAATCCCGATTCATTTTATGAGTGAAGGGAGAAGTGAGGATTTCCAACAGCATTTCTGTGGTACACACTTTTTTAATCCGGCCAGATACCTCAAACTCTTTGAGATCATCCCCGGACCAAAAACAACACCAGAAGTTCTTGAGTTTCTAAATGGATACGGTGAAAAATTTCTTGGCAAAACTTCTGTAATTGCCAAGGATACGCCGGCATTTATTGGAAACCGTATCGGCATCTTCAGCATTATGAGCCTGTTTCACGCAGTGAAAGAATTAGGGATCACCGTAGAAGAAGTTGATAAACTTACTGGACCTGTTATCGGAAGACCTAAGTCGGCCACCTTCCGTACGGTAGATGTGGTTGGTTTAGACACCCTGGTTCATGTAGCTAATGGCATTTACGACAATTGTCCTAAGGATGAGCGACACGAATTGTTTAAGCTGCCGGGCTTTATCAAGACCATGGCTGATAACAAGTGGTTTGGAAGTAAATCTGGTCAGGGCTTTTACAAAAAAGAAAGACTGGCTGATGGGAAAAGTGAGATCCTTACGCTCGATTTGGACACTATGGAATACCGTTCCAAAAAGAGTGCAAAATTCGCTACCCTTGAACTTACCAAGACCGTAGATAAGGTCATAGACCGTTTTAAAATATTGGTGGGCGGAAAAGACAAAGCAGGAGAATTCTACAGAAAAAGTTTTGGAGTTCTTTTTGCCTATGTTTCACACAGAATTCCTGAAATTTCCGATGAATTATACAAGATAGATGATGCCATGAAGGCCGGTTTTGGCTGGGAACACGGACCCTTCCAAATCTGGGATGCCATTGGTTTGGACAAAGGCCTGGAACTTATTGGTTCTGAAAACCAAAAAGCTGCTAAATGGGTTCTGGATATGAAAGCTGCGGGCATAACTTCTTTTTATGAAGTAAAGGAAGGTGCTACCTACTTTTATGATATTGAGAAGAAAGCTATGAAAAAGGTACCCGGTCAGGATGCCTTTATTATCCTGGACAATATTCGCAAGTCGAATGAGGTATTTAAGAATAGTGGCGTGGTGGTTGAAGATCTGGGCGACGGTATCTTAAACGTGGAATTTCAATCCAAGATGAATACTATAGGGGCAGATGTTTTAAGTGGCCTCAACAAAGCCATCGACATGGCTGAAAAGGACTTTCAAGGTCTGGTAGTGGGTAACCAGGGAGCTAACTTCTCTGTTGGTGCCAATATTGGTATGATCTTTATGATGGCAGTGGAACAAGAATACGATGAGCTAAACATGGCCATCCAAATGTTCCAGAACACCATGATGAGGATGAGATATTCTTCCATTCCTACAGTCTCTGCTCCGCACGGTATGTGTTTAGGTGGTGGCTGTGAATTATCCTTACATGCAGACAAGGTAGTTGCCGCGGCAGAAACCTATATGGGACTTGTTGAATTTGGTGTTGGGGTCATCCCCGGCGGCGGCGGGTCTAAGGAAATGGCCCTTAGAGCTTCAGATATTTTCAGAAAGAATGATGTGGAACTAAACGTCCTACAGGAATACTTCCTGACCATTGGAATGGCAAAGGTCTCTACCTCTGCGTACGAAGCGTTTGATCTGGGTGTCCTTCAAAAAGGAAAAGATATAGTGGTGGTCAATAAAGATCGTCAAATTGCTACTGCAAAAGCTCATGCCAAATTAATGGCTGAGATGGGGTATACCCAACCTGCACATAGAACCGATGTAAAAGTTCTGGGCAAGCAAGCCCTGGGCATGTTCCTGGTGGGAACCGATTCTATGGAAGCTGGTCATTATATCTCCGAACACGATAAGAAAATTGCAGATAAACTGGCGTATGTAATGGCTGGAGGCGATTTGTCTGAAGCTAGTTACGTAAGTGAGCAATATCTGCTCGATCTGGAGCGTGAAGCCTTTCTTTCGCTTTGTACTGAAAGAAAAACCCTGGAAAGGATTCAACATATGCTAAAAACTGGTAAACCCCTTAGAAATTAAGAACATGAAAACAGCTTATATAGTAAAAGCATACAGAACTGCCGTTGGCAAAGCACCCAGAGGCCTATTTCGTTTTAAGCGCCCCGATGAATTGGCAGCAGAAACTATTGAATACCTTTTAAAAGAGGTTCCCCAATTAGATAAAAAAAGAATTGATGATGTGATCGTTGGAAATGCCATGCCGGAAGCCGAACAGGGACTAAATATGGCGCGACTCATTTCCCTCATGGGCCTAAAGATAGATGATGTTCCCGGGGTTACTGTAAACAGGTATTGTGCCTCAGGATTAGAAACCATAGGCATCGCAACTGCGAAAATACAATCGGGAATGGCAGATTGTATTATTGCCGGAGGGGCAGAAAGCATGAGCTACATCCCTATGGGAGGGTACAAACCTACTCCAGACTATGCCACCGCCAAAGAAGGCAACGAAGACTATTACTGGGGTATGGGCCTAACCGCCGAAGCCGTTGCAAAACAATTCAAGGTCTCCAGAGAAGATCAGGATGAATTTGCCTTCAACTCCCATATGAAAGCTTTAAAGGCACAGAAGGAAGGAAAGTTTGAGGACCAGATCGTTCCCATCAACGTAGAACACACCTTTGTTAATGCTAAAGGGAAAAAGGAAAGCACGGAATATACCGTCAATAAGGATGAAGGACCAAGAGCGGATACATCGAAAGAAGTGTTAGCAAAATTGCGGCCTGTATTTGCAGCCGGCGGTAGTGTCACTGCAGGAAATTCTTCACAGATGAGTGACGGGGCAGCCTTTGTCCTGGTAATGAGTGAGGAAATGGTAAAGGAATTAAAGCTAGAGCCCATTGCCCGATTGGTGAATTATGCCGCTGCCGGTGTAGAACCCAGGATCATGGGAATTGGCCCGGTGAAGGCAATTCCAAAAGCCCTGAAGCAGGCAGGAATGAAGCAGAATCAAATAGAATTAATAGAACTGAATGAGGCATTTGCATCGCAATCCCTTGCAGTTATGCGCGAATTGGATCTCAACCAGGAGATTGTAAATGTAAATGGTGGAGCAATTGCCTTAGGTCACCCCTTAGGATGTACCGGTGCTAAGTTATCAGTGCAACTTTTTGATGAGATGCGCAAACGAAAAATGAAAGGGAAGCACGGATTGGTAACCATGTGTGTAGGTACCGGACAAGGTGCCGCCGGGATCTTTGAATTTTTAAACTAAAAAAATATTTAAAATATAATATCGATGAGTACAGAGACTATTAATAAAGATATTTTACGAGGCGGTCAATTCCTTGTAAAGGAAACCAAATGTGAAGACGTCTTTACCCTGGAGGACCTCAATGAGGAACAAAAGATGATGCGCGACAGCACCAAGGAATTTGTGGACCGCGAGCTTTGGGCCCATTGGGAACGCTTTGAACAGAAAGATTACGCCTTTACCAAGGAATGCATGCAAAAAGCCGGTGAATTAGGTTTTTTAAGTGTTTCTGTACCAGCTGAATACGGCGGTATGGGTATGGGCTTTGTCTCAACGATGCTGGTATGCGATTATATTTCTGGTGCAACCGGGTCTTTTAGCACGGCCTTTGGCGCACATACAGGAATAGGAACACTACCAATTACACTATACGGTACTGAAGAACAAAAGAAAAAGTATGTGCCTAAGCTTGCCACAGGGGAATGGTTTGGTGCTTATTGTTTAACAGAACCAGGAGCAGGTTCCGATGCCAACTCTGGCAAAACCAAGGCTGTTCTTTCTAAAGACGGAAAGCATTACAACATTACGGGACAAAAAATGTGGATCTCTAACGCCGGATTTTGTAGTCTGTTTATTGTTTTTGCACGCATTGAGAACGACAAGAACATCACCGGGTTTATCGTAGAAAATGACCCAAAGAATGGTATTTCCATGGGTGAGGAAGAAAAGAAATTAGGAATTCACTCCTCCTCTACCCGTCAGGTATTCTTTAACGACACCAAAGTGCCTGTTGAAAATATGCTTTCTGAAAGGGGGAATGGTTTTAAGATCGCCATGAACGCCTTGAATGTAGGTAGAATTAAACTGGCTGCGGCATGTTTAGAAGCTCAAAGACGCGTTATAAAAGAAGCCGTTAATTATGCCAATGAACGAATTCAATTTAAGACCCCGATCATAAATTTTGGAGCCATTAAGTCCAAAATTGCTCATATGGCTACCAATGCATATGCCGGTGAATCTGCCAGCTACCGTGCTGCCATGAACATACAAGAGCGCATCGCTATTAGAGAAGCGGAAGGTAATTCACATCAGGAGGCAGAATTGAAAGGCGTTGAAGAATACGCTATTGAATGTTCTATTTTAAAAGTAGCAGTTTCTGAAGATGTTCAGAACACTACAGATGAAGGTATACAGATCTTTGGAGGTATGGGCTTTAGTGCAGATACCCCCATGGAGAAAGCCTGGAGAGACGCCAGGATCGCACGGATCTATGAGGGCACCAATGAAATAAACAGAATGCTTGCGGTGGGTATGCTTGTTAAAAAAGCAATGAAAGGTCATGTAGACCTCCTAGGACCTGCAACTGCGGTGGGAGAAGAGTTGATGGGAATTCCTTCTTTTGACACTCCGGATTTCACTGAATTATTTGCAGAAGAAAAAGATTTGATCGCCAGACTTAAAAAGGTCTTTTTAATGATCGCTGGAAGTGCTGTTCAAAAATTTGGCCAGGATCTGGAAGAACATCAGCAGATACTCCTGGCAGCTGCAGATATTCTGATCGAGATCTATATGGCAGAATCTACCTTGCTCCGCACTGAGAAAAATGCTAAGCGCAATGGGAAAGAGACTCAGGCCGTTGAGATCGCCATGACACAACTTTATTTATATGAGGCTGTAGATATTGTGATCAAAAAAGGAAAAGAGGCTATTGTTTCCTTTGCTGAAGGTGACGAACAAAAAATGATGCTGATGGGATTAAAGCGATTTACAAAATACACCAATCAGCCTAATGTAGTGGCTTTGAGAAATCAAATAGCAGATAAGGTAGCGGCAGATAATGACTATACTTTTGACAATTAAAAGCCAGGGTACTCCTACTATAAAAAAACCGCCCATCAAGGGCGGTTTTTGTATTTATATACGGTAGTAATTCTATTTTAGAAATCCATAATTCTTTGAATAAGACATCATCTGTCCGGCAAAAGATTCGGGTTGCTCAATAGTAACATTGATGATCTCACCGGCATCATTCATTTCTGCGACCAATTCGGGGTTTACAAACCCACTGTAAGGGGCCGACTTAAATACCGAATTACGTTCTAAGATCTCTGCATGAAGTTTCTGGTCTACTTTAACACCATATCCTTCCACCAGGTCTTCCGCTGCTTTAAAATCACCTTCCGACTTAATCCGTTGAGTTTCTTTTAGTAATTGGCCAAACAAGTCCCTTAATTTCTTATAATCATTGATATTGTAATAGGTCTTGCCATCGCGCTCTACTTTTTCGATCACCTTATCTGCCATCCCCTTCTCAAAAACCCAGGAAGACACCCACTGGCGATTCACCATATGATCTTCCTCTATGTCATCTCCAAGATTTATTCGCACCAGCTGTGTCACCAAACCATTCCTGATATAGCGATCATATGCAGTTTTGCCCAATTCTTCAGAATTATCAGTAAGGCCCAATTCCTGCAATTTCGGATCCATCAAAAAATATAAACCTACAAGATCTGCTCGCCCCTCTTCCATGGTAGATGCGTAGTTTTTGAGTGTTTCTTTCGGCTGTCCTACCCCTTCATTCAACTGTCCCGATGCATGACCAACTACCTCGTGCAAGGCCGTTAGAAGCTTAGAGGCAGTTTTGCCATATTTTTCCTCCAAGGCGATCTCCTCTTCATCATTTGCAAATTCCTTTAAACGACCAGAACCTCCGGCATTATTGTACGAATCAATAATGTTCCCCAATGAAACAGACTTACTGCCATGCTCCTGTCTTATCCAGTTGTTATTGGGTAAATTAACCCCAATTGGAGTGCTTGGTGAAGCATCACCTGCTTCAGCCGCCACATTCACCGTTTTGTAGGATACCCCTACCACATTCTTTTTCTTATGTTCCTCCATTAAAGGGGAGGCATCTTCAAACCATTGAGCGTTTTGAGATAAAACCGCCATTTGCTTAGACATCTCAAAATCTTTTATCTGTATAATACTCTCATATGATCCTTTGTATCCTTTAGGATCATTGTATACTTCTATAAAACCGTTGATCCAATCTATATCCCCTTCTTTTGAATTAACCCATGAAATAGCATATTCATCCCAGGTATCCAGATTGCCGGTTTTGTAGTATTCAATAAGCAATGCTAAAGTGTTGGCTTGTTGCTCGTTCTCGGCCACGCCCTTTGCCAACTCTAACCACTTAATGATCTCGTCTATGGCACTACCGTATAGTCCGCCAGATCTATACACTTCTTCACTAATCTTACCATTCTTCTTTACCAACTTAGTATTTAGTCCTGTTTCTACCGGTTTTCCCTCCGGGCCTTTATAAGCGCTAGCGTAGTATGCTTCCACTTCTTTATCCGTAATAGAAGGGTCATAGAAGTTTATTGCTGAAGCGGCAACATTATCTACCCCTTTCTTTTTATTCACTTTCTTAGCATCTTGTTCATTAAAGATCACCTCAAAAGGCTCTCCGCTTAGCTCAGTAGTAGTCTCATTTAAGAGTTCAGTTAAATACTCAGGTGAAAATCCTGGAACCAATTTGTCATTGGAATAATGATGATGAATTCCATTGGAGAACCAGACCCTTTTTAAATAGGTTTCAAAAGCCTTCCAGTTAGCGGATTCTTTATCTCCTGAATAATTCGCATAGACGTTTTCCAGTGCTTCTCTGATCTGTAAATTATGTCGGTAATTCTGATCCCACATAATATCTCGTCCTGCCAAACCAGCCTGATATAAATAATAGACAAGTTTTTTCTGATCACTACTCAATTCATTGAATCCGGGGATCTGATATCGCAAGATCTGTATATCCGCAAATTGTTCTACCACATAGTCAAATGAAGTCTCATCTACAGGCATCGCTGATTTTTCTGAGGAATTCTCATTGCAGGACCAAAGTATTGAGCCCATTAAAAAGCATGAAAACAGCACTTTTAATTTCATGTTGTATAGTTTTTTATTGTTGTTTCCCAAAAGTAATTAATTATGTACGTTTCTCGCTATTTTAGCAGATGAAGATCTACTTAAAAAGATCTGCTTATCACTTTTTCCAATACCATTGACGATATGACACATAATATCTTAAAAGAGGTCTATTCCCCAACAGCGTTTCGGCAACAAGGGCATAACCTGATCGATGTCCTGGCTAATCACCTAGACCATAGCTTACGTCAGAAAAATACCCGTGTCATACAATGGAATTTACCTGAAGACGAGAAAAAATTTTGGTCTCACTTTCTTAAAGAGGGAAAACTCACAGATTTCTTTCCGGAAGTATTAAACCATACCACGCATGTACATCATCCAAAATACATGGGGCATCAGGTATGTGCTCCAGCTCCTATGGCAGCATTGGCCGGACTTGTTAGTTCCTTTCTCAACAATGGTATGGCTGTTTACGAAATGGGAATGGCTCCCACAGCTATAGAACAAATAGTCACCGATCTGCTGGCTAAAAAATTGGGGTTTAAAGAGGAAGCACGAGGTATACTAACCTCCGGGGGTACACTTGCTAATCTAACAGCTTTGCTGTCTGCAAGGAAGGCTAAAGTCTCTCATGATGTCTGGAATGTAGGGACCACTAAGAAATTAGGCATCATGGTATCTGCAGAAGCACACTACTGTGTAGACAGAGCTGCCAGGATCATGGGATTAGGAACTGAAGGGATCATTAAAGTACCTGTAAACGAAGATTTTTCGATAGACACAACACTCCTGGAAAAATACTATTCAGATGCACAAAACGAGGGAATAGAGGTATTTGCATTGGTAGGTAGCGCCCCTTCTACCGCAACCGGGATCTATGACGATCTTTCGGCCTTGGGTAAATTTTGTTCAGATAAAGGGATATGGTTTCACGTAGATGGAGCTCACGGCGGGGCTGCCATCTTTTCCGAGAAGTACAATCATACCGTAAAGGGGATAGATAAGGCAGATTCTGTGGTTATAGATGGCCATAAAATGATGCTGATGTCTACTATTACCACAGCGCTTATTTTTAGAAACGGAAATCACTCTCATACTACCTTTAGCCAACATGCAGACTATCTCTTGCAGCAGTCAGAAGATGAAGATTGGTACAACCTGGCTAAACAAACTTTTGAATGTACCAAGACCATGATGAGTCTGCAGTGGTTTCTGCTTCTTAAGTCATATGGTGAAACCGTTTTTGATCAGAATGTGACCACCCTCTATGATCTTGGGCATGCATTTGGGCAGCTCATAAAAAAAGACCCGAAGTTACAATTAGCTGTTACCCCCATGTCTAATATTGTTTGTTTTCGGTATGTAACTCAGGATGCACCTCAGGATCGCTTAGACGAGATTAACCGAAGGATACGGCAAGAATTGCTGGAGGAAGGTAACTTTTACATTGTTCAAACCAAGATCAAAGGAGTGCACTACCTTAGAACTACCATCATGAATCCGTTTACGACCAAAGTCCATCTGGAAGAATTGCTTATCCTTATAAAAAGCAAGGGAGATGCTATGATTCCTGCATAGATTCGAGCACTTGTTGTTCCGTTGCTTTATTTGAAAAATTGATAGCACATTCTATCAATGCCAGATGAGAATAGGCCTGTGGAAAATTACCCAACAGCCTTTTCGTCTTAAAATCAATGTCTTCACTAAAAAGACCTAAATGATTACTGTAGCTTAGTAGTCTGTCAAAAAGTGCCATCGCCTTCTCCTCCTCTCCTATTTTGAACAGGCTATTGATAAACCAAAATGTGCAGATCGTAAACGAAGAAGAAGGCAATCCAAAATCGTCTTCATTCTTATAACGATACAACAAACCATCATTACTAAGTTCTCGTTCTATGGCTTTTACCGTGCTAACAAATTTTGGGTCTTTGGCCGGGATAAAACCATAAGCTTCCATTAAAAGGACAGCGGCATCTAAATTGGGAGATCCATAAGATTGCGTAAAGGCCTTTGCCTCTTCATTCCAGGCGTTGTCCATAATGTCTTTTTTGATCTTTTGCTCTAAGAGGCTCCACTTTTCAATCTTCCTTGATTTACGAAAGATCCTGGCCACTTTAATGGCACGGTCAATGGCAACCCAACATAATACTTTTGAAAAAGTAAAATGCCTGTCTTCTGTACGGAATTCCCAAATCCCCTTATCTGGTTCTTCCCAATGTTTGGAAACGATCCAAACGATACCCTTTGTAATCCCCCATAATTCTTCCCCATTTTCAATATCGGTGTTCAATTTGTTCAATTGTTCATAGAGCACATCCATCAAAATGCCATAAATGTCATTTTGCTTTTGCTGGTAGGCGGCATTGCCTATCCTAACTGGTTTTGATCCCTTGTAACCACTTAAGTGCTCCAGGGTTATTTCTGATAGTTTCTTTTCCTTGTTGATCCCATACATGATCTGCAACTTCTCATCTTTATTTGGAATAAGGTCTACTATAAATTGTAGGTATCTTTTGGCAACATTGGTATGGCCAAGATCTGCCATAACCTTAATCGCCATGGAAGCATCGCGGATCCAGCAAAAACGATAATCCCAGTTGCGGACCTCTCCAATAGTTTCCGGTAAGGATGTAGTAGCTGCCGCAAGAACTGCCCCTGTCTTATTGTAAGTGAGCAATTTCAGCGTTATGGCACTACGGTTTATCTGTGCATTGTATTTCTTATAATTAGGGGTCTTATTACTCCAGTTTAGCCAGTAGACCTTGGTCCTTTCAAGTTCCAGATATACTTTGCGGGTACTTGGCTGAAAGATCTTTTCATTGTACGCCAGTAAAAAATACCCATTTTCGGTGATTTCCATTTCTCTGCCCTCTACAATGGCGTTCTTATTAAAGGAGGAATAAAGAAAAACCGTTTCGAACTTTTCACCCTGTGTTAAACTTACAATGAAATTCTTTTTTACATAGGTATGGGTCTTGCCTACCGCATATGCAAGCTTTGGGTCATAATGAACGCTAAAATTTGGTTTACCCGATATGTGTTTTATAAATCGGGCTATTTCCGGCGGACCATAATAGGAATTGACTCCTTTGAGATAACGAGGCATAAAATCGTGCACCTCAAAGATATTATCTCCGTCAATGAACCTGGTAATCAGAACAGCCGTGTGCTTTTTATATCGTTGTGTGATGGTATATGAAGGCGCCACCTTTATTCCAAAGCTCCCTCCTTTTTTTTCATCGAGTAACTTGGCAAAAACGGAAGAAGAATCAAACTCAGGCAAACAACTCCACTCAATGGATCCCGTTTTTGAGACAAGTGCCGCACTTCTGCAATTTCCTATAATTCCATAATCTAAGTTATCCATAAATGAGAATCTGGTAAAAGTTTTGGTTTCATTGTAATTGCGCCACAATTTGACGAAATTTAGAGAAATTAAACCTAAAAGGAGTTAAAAACAATCATTTTATGGCCAAAACTATCATAATCTCAAATCGGCTCCCTGTTCAGTTGCAAATTGACAATGGATCGATCAATGCAATCCCAAGTGTGGGCGGTTTGGCTACCGGAATGAAATCTGTTCATTCCGAAGGGCAAAGCCTGTGGATAGGATGGAGTGGCCTTACCGAGGAAGAGATTCCCCCTGAGCTAGAAGGTAAGATAGATGCGGCCCTGGCCAAACACGGATCTTCTAAAGTTAAATTAACCACAGAAGAAGTAGATGGGTTTTATTACGGTTTTAGCAACCGTACTATTTGGCCTTTATTTCATTATTTTCTTGAATACGCAGAGTTCGAACTGGCTAGTTGGAATACCTATAAAGCTGTAAATCAAAAGTTTGCTGATGCCATATTAAAGGAAGCCGGGGAAGAAGACATCATATGGATCCATGACTATCAACTTATGCTTGTACCACAAATGGTTCGTGAAAAACGCCCCAATATTTCCATTGGATTTTTCCTTCACATCCCATTTCCTTCCTATGAGATCTTCAGAACACTACCATGGCGTGAAGAAGTATTGATGGGATTACTGGGATCGGACCTTATTGGCTTTCACACATACGACTATGAGCGGCATTTTCTAAGTTCTGTTCGGCGTATATTGGGATTAGACGTTAGCTTTAATGATATCTATTCGGATGATCGTGTTGTAAAAGTAGATTCTTTCCCAATGGGAATAGACTATGCCAAATTCAGCGAAGCCGCCAAACAACAAAAGTCGCTTTCCAAAAAGGACCAGTCCGAGCTTCAAAGGAGACTCAATAAACATAAAGAGGCTTCTCCCGATGCTAAATTTCTACTTTCAATAGACCGTTTAGACTATTCCAAAGGCATCGCCAAACGCTTAAATGCCTATGAATATTTTTTTAAAAAATACCCCCAGTACAAGGAAAAGGTCCGGCTTATTATCCTTGCCGTTCCATCGAGATCTAATGTTCCCCAATACAAATTATTAAAAAGAGAGATCGATGAACTGGTAGGCAGGATCAATGGAGAACTGGCTACTGTTAGCTGGACACCCATTTGGTATTTCTATCGTTCTATGCCTTTTGATAACCTTATTGATCTTTATACTTCCTGCGATATTGCCTGGCTTACTCCTATCCGGGACGGGATGAACCTTGTGGCAAAAGAGTATATAGCAACTCGAACAGATAAAACTGGCGTTCTTATTTTAAGCGAGATGGCAGGATCCGCAAATGAAATGAATGAATCCCTGTTGATCAATCCTAATAATTTTGAGCAAATCGCTGATGCCATTCACAGGGCGATCCAAATGCCTGTAAAAGAACAAAAAGAAAGAAATACTGTATTGCAAAAAAGGCTGGAACGCTACAACGTAGAAAAATGGGCCAATGACTTTATGCAATCGCTTACTATACAAAGTGATAAGGATCCAGCCTATGTAACCAGACGTTTATCTGTAGATCTTACAAATACCATCATGACCCAGTACCGCAAAGCGAAAAAGCGACTGCTATTTCTAGATTATGATGGCACCCTGGCCGGGTTTCACAATGATCCTCAGAAAGCATCCCCGGATGCCGCCTTGTATGAACTAATAGACCAACTAGCTTCCTTAACAAATACAGATGTCTATCTGATCAGTGGACGCGATAAGGAAACCTTTGAGCGCTGGTTCCTAAAGAAAAAATACAATATGATCGCGGAGCATGGCGTATGGCTTTCAGAAAAAGGAGCGGACTTCACTATGCTCGAAAATGTGAAAAAAGATTGGATGGAAAAGATCTTGCCCGTGTTAGAATCCTTTGTGGACAGAACACCCGGTAGTTTTATTGAAGAGAAGAACTATTCTCTTGCATGGCATTACCGCAACACAGATCCCGACTTTGGTCAGAAAAGGGCCTCAGAATTAAATACGGTATTGCGTAGCCTTATCGCTAATGATGATCTTAGCGTGTTGAACGGCAATAAAGTAATGGAGATAAAAAGCAGCAATGTGAATAAAGGAAGAGCCGCAATGCGTATTTTTACGCAACAAGATTATGATTTTGTGTTTGCCATTGGAGATGACTGGACAGATGAATTCATGTTTCAGGAATTACCGGAGTCAGCAGTAACTGTAAAGGTGGGCAGACAGAAAACACAGGCCAAATACTATCTAGACAGCATTAAAAATGTACGCGACTTACTCAAACGATTTACAGAATAAAAAGCATAAGTATCTTGGAATACTTCTAGTGCTGTTTATTAGTACTTGCTCCCTTGTGGGTTCTGCCCAAACAAATACCGAGGTTTTTGTTGTTACCTTAGAGACAAATGCTGAAGGCATGAGTTTTGATGCTTTACAGAACATATCCAACAATCCGGGGTATGACAATCAACCTTCTTTTTACAATGACAACCTGGTATTATTCTCTTCCACACGAAATGGCCAAACCGATATTGCGGCCTACTCATTAAAAAAAGATAGTTTACAATGGAAGTCAGAAACAAAGAATGGCAGCGAGTACTCGCCGGTAAAGATCCCGGGGAAACGATCTATTTCGGCCATTAGACTAGATACAGACGGAACCCAATTGTTATATGAGTATGACTATAATACTGGTTCCGCAAAGGTACTTCTGCAAGATCTGAAAGTAGGATATCACCTTTGGTATGACTCAAATATCATTGTCTCCACCGTATTAGTCGATAATAGAATGGATCTTGTCGTTTCCAATGTAAAGGATGGCACCAACTATACCTTTCAAAAAAACGTAGGAAGGTCGCTTCACAAGATCCCAAACTCTGAGCTCATTAGTTTTATAAGCAATGAAGGGGGTATTTTAGAAATAAAATCGATGAATCCGGTTTCCGGAGCGACCAAAAAAATAGCTGCATTGCCTGCCGGAGTTCAGGATATATGCTGGTTGATAAATGGAACCATTCTGGCCGGGAATGACAACCAGATCATTCAATTTACACCCGGTTTAAATAACGACCAATGGAAGGTTGTAAAAGAATTTCCTAAAAATAAAATTTCGAAGATCTCCAGGATTGCTTCCAATAGTATATCCAGTAAATTGGCTTTCGTAGCCGAAGTCCCTGGTAATTAATCCCAGATCTACTTTTTTATGTACACCATTTTTCTCTTTATATTGGTGGCAATTATGTCGATTATATTAGGAGTTTTAAAAGTTGGTATTAACTT
>CBDUON010000015.1:0-27074 GCA_965368835.1 uncultured Eudoraea sp.
TAGACCAGAAATTTGTAAATCCCTATCCCAAAAACGACATAACCCATCTTCTCTACAAGAAAAACTGGATAGACACCGTTCAGTGGCACTTTGAAGATATTATTCGGGATCCTCAGATAGAACCAAAAGCGGCCCTGGATCTCAAAAGAAAAATAGACGCCAGCAACCAGGAACGAACAGACCTCGTGGAGTATATCGATAGTTATTTTCTGCAGAAATATGCTGAGGTGAAGGTAGATCCAAATGCTACAATCAATACAGAATCGCCGGCATGGGCAATTGACCGACTTTCCATTTTAGCCCTGAAGGTCTATCATATGAAGGAAGAGGCTGAAAGAACAGACGCTTCGCCTGCGCACAGACAAGCATGTCAACAGAAATTAGCTGTTCTTTTAGAACAAAAGAAAGACTTGTCAACGGCTATAGATCAACTCCTCACAGATATAAGCGAGGGGAAAAAGTACATGAAGGTGTATAAACAGATGAAAATGTACAACGATGAGGAGCTAAATCCAATTCTACGTGGTCAAAAGCAAGGATAAACACCTTTTAGTGATCCGCCTCTCGGCCATGGGAGATGTTGCCATGACCGTCCCGGTACTGCTGGCCCTTACCAGGACTCATCCAACACTACAGATCACGGTTTTAACACGACCTTTTTTTGCTCCAATTTTTAAAGATATTCCCAACCTAAAGGTCTATACTATCGATGTAAAGGGCAAACATAAAGGTATTACGGGCCTTTATCGCCTGGCAATGGAATTGAGGAAGATCCCGTTTACCGGCGTTGCCGACCTGCATAATGTTCTGCGCACAAAGATTCTAAAAGCATTTTTATCCGGAAAAGGACTGCCCTATGTTCAAATAGACAAGGGAAGAAAAGAAAAAAAGCAGCTGACTGCCTGGAAGAATAAAACTATAAAACCACTTAAAACAACTCATGAACGATATGCTGATGTTTTTCGCAATCTAGGCTACCAGATAAAACTAGGAAAGAATGATGTGCTTCAAGCTATTCAGCCATCGATTTCCGTGAAAAAGTATTTGGGAGATAAAACTTTTAAAACAATCGGAATTGCCCCATTTGCGGCGTTTGAAGGCAAGATGTACCCTTCACTATTGATGAATAAAGTAATAGAATTACTCAATAATACCAATAAGTATAAAATATTATTATTTGGAGGGGGGGCTAAAGAAAAAGAGGTGTTATCGCAATTGGAAACGAAGTATACACATTGTGTAAATATGGTACATGTGCTTAGTTTTGAAGACGAGTTATGTCTTATTTCCAATCTGCATTTAATGGTCTCGATGGATAGTGGCAACGGTCATTTAGCAGCCATGTTTGGTGTACCTACTTTAACAATATGGGGTGTTACACATCCTTTTGCAGGATTTGCCCCTTTTGGACAGGACTCCGAGCTATCAATCCTTTCGGATAGAGAGCAGTATCCCATGATCCCAACATCAGTCTATGGAAACAAATATCCCAAAGGCTATGAAAAAGTAATGTACAGTATAGATCCTATGGATGTGGTTCACAAGATTGAGACCCTGCTTACCTAAAATTGGCCCTTACACCAATTCTCTCTGCTCAAGAGATTTTAGATACTGTCTTGTTTGTTGTAAGAATTGGTAGCTCAGAGTTTTACTGTTGCCTTCCACCATCAACATCCGTACACCCATATAAGATGAGATCAAAAATGCAGCAACCGCTTCACTATCAATATGACGCGCAACATAACCATCTGTTTTTCCCTTTTGGAGGATAGTTACAATGTTTACCTGCCACACTTTATAGATATCCCTGAGGTATTTGGAGATCAATTCATTTCTCCCATTAAATTCGGTCATAAAGTTGCTGAGCACAAAACCATAATCTAATTCGTTATGCTCGGCGGTGCTCATAGCATTTTCAAAACATACTTCTATGGTTTTGAATGGATCCTCTTTCCCTTCTATGGGCTCAATAAGCATACTGTAGACCTTTCTGACTATCAGATTCTGAATAATACTGATAAAAAAGTCCTCCTTAGACTGGAAATGATAGTAGAAGGCTCCTTTAGAAAGTGAAAGCTCCTTTAAGATATCATCAACACTGGTGTTATAATATCCTTTTTTGTAGAATAATTCAAGGCCTGTAACCTGCATCCGTTGCATAGTAGCCATTCGTTTTAAGTTCTTGTCCATAATATTTGGGGTTATGGTTAATAAGACCATGTGGTCTATAACAAAGAACCCCCGAACCCCATGTTTCCTGAATATTAGAAGGTAAAGCCTATCAAAAAATCGACAAGTGGTAGAATTTCGGATGAATGACACCCAAATCACTTTTTCTTACCGACCACTTGGTCGGTTTTATTCCTCGATAAAAGGTAAAATCAGTGATTTTTGAGGTTACTGAAGTGATAAATACTATGCGAAATACACCATTTTTTAGGTTACAACGCCCTGGCAACTGCTTCCTGCGCCGGCAGTACACCCATAGCAATGTTGGGAAATGACAATATCCCTGTCGTTAAGGAATGCTTCATTGTATTCACTTATATGTTGCACCTTACTCGCCACCTTTAGCCCCAGCATTTGGTTAAAGTCACAATCGTACAACCAACCATCCCAACTTACCGAGATGGTATTAGTACACATTACGTTCTCTACAGCCGTAGGATTATAAGCATCCACCAGGGAATACATATAATCTTCGTAATTCTCCGAAGCGATGAGATAATCCAGAAAACGAGCGATTGGCAAATTGGTAATTGCGAATAGGTTGTGAAACTCTATATCAAAATCCTCTTTTAGCGCTTTCTTAAAATCGTGTTCCAAAGCTGCCTGGTCTCCTGGTAAATATGCTCCGGAAGGATTATAAACCAGATCGAGTTTCAGGGGACTATCTGGCATACCATATCCAATAGCATTAAGATCCTGTAAGGCTTTAATAGATTTATCAAAAACACCATCGCCACGTTGTTTATCAGTTTTACCCCTGGTATAGTGGGGCATAGATGAAACCACATGTACATTGTGCTTTTTAAAGAATTCAGGAAGATCGTGGTATTTTTTGTTAGCTCTAATGATGGTGAGATTAGAACGGACTATAAAGTCTTGTATGCCTGCTTTAGAAGCCTCTTCTACAAACCAACGAAAGTTGGGATTCATTTCGGGAGCTCCCCCTGTTAGATCTAAGGTATGTGCCCCGGTGTTCCTAATTATCTCTAAACACTGTTCCATAGTCTCTCTGGTCATGATCTCCTTCCTGTCCGGACCTGCATCTACATGGCAATGCTCACAAACCTGATTACACATATAGCCAACATTGATCTGTAGGACCTCCAGTTTTCTGGGCCTTAGCGGATATTCGCCAATTTCAGCTATTTTATCTTTAAAATATGGGAGTTCACCATCTTCGAAAACCCCGCCACTTAAAATTTCTAATTGTCTGTTATCCTCTACCAGCTCTACATGTCTTGCTTTCAGCGATTTTGTAGCCATTTCTATTTCATCAATTTTATAGTAGGTCGCAATTAATACGGCCTTCTTACATACTAAGCTTATTGTATTTGTTCATCATTTGAACACCATGAACCAGGGTAGCCCCACTTTCAATGGCAGCTCCCGCATGCACTGCTTCCATCATTTCTTCTTTGGTAATTCCTTTTTGAAGCCCATCTTTGGTATAAGCGTCAATACAATAAGGACATTTCACTACGTGTGCCACAGCAAGGGCGATCAGTGATTTCTCTCTGGCGGATAAAGCACCTTCCTGAAATACTGCATTGTAATAGTCAAAAAATTTGGTGCCTAATTCTTCACTCCATTCAGTGATCTTTCCAAATTTTCTCAAATCGGCCGGATCGTAATAATTATTCGTCATGATCTTTTATTTAAAAAGTAGTACTAAAATTTTCTATGGTTCTTGGATCTATTTAATTGATATCCTCTTCTAAAGGAAAGACCTCCAAATTGTCCTAATTTTTGATATCTAAAAAAGTACTAAACAGAGCAACAATACTAAAGTTGTAAACTATACTTTTTCGTAGGATAATCCGATAAAATTACGACGAAATCTACTTTTAGTTTAGGTCGAAGCTATATTTTTTCATTACAATATTTTATTGCTACCTATTTATTGTGGAAATTTTTAAAACCAACCAGGGAGTTTGTTTTAACTTCATTTATAATGAACGTATTCTTCCACAACAAGGTTTAACAACCACAATAACAGGATAATCTCCCTTTTTAAGCCCAGCTAGTGAAAAGATCAATGCGTAACAGACCGCTTGGTTTGTAAAATAGAGTTGCATTTAGCGAACGAGAAGGTGAGATTTACTAGTTTTGAATAGAAATTTACCATGAAATTAGAAGAATTAACATCTAAATCCATTGGGTTGGTTCTTTCCGGGGGAGGAGTCCGCGGAATGGGTCATATTGGGATGCTCAAGGCATTAAAGGAATATGGAATTGAGGCGACCATGGTTTCAGGTAGCAGCGCAGGTGCTCTGGTTGGAGCAATGTATGCAGGAGATCGCAGCATTGAGGAAATGCTCGCCTTTTTTAAAGAGACGCCTCTGTTCAAATACAATTTTTTTACAATTAATAAACCCGGACTTGTAGATACAGATAGATATTTTGAGATTTTCAACAAATACATTCCCTTTGACACCTTCGAATCACTACATAAACAATTATTTGTAACAGCAACCAATCTTCAAAAGGGTACTGAAGAGGTGTTTTACAAAGGGGATTTGATCACCCCCCTCTTAGCTTCTGCAGCCTTACCCCCTGTTTTTAGTCCGGTTGAGATCAATAATAATCTATTTGCTGATGGAGGAATCATGAATAATTTTCCCTCAGAACCAATGCAAGGTAAAGTAGATATTATCATTGGCAGTAATGTGTCTGTAATAAAGGCAGTCGCAAAAAATGAAATTAAATCATCTTTTCAACTGGCTTCGCGTACCACGAGTTTAATGATATATGCCATTAACAGGCAAAAAATTCGAAATTGTGATATCATTTTTGAGCCTATGGAAATCGAAAATATAGGGGTCTTTGAGAAGAGCGGCATAGAAAAGGCCTTCAAAATTGGGTATGACAACGCATGTAAAGTATTGGACGCCCTATTGCAAAGTGACTAAACAGGTCGCATGAAAAGGGTTAAACGTCGTCGTAGTCTATTTTAAGGTTGGGAGTTAATGGGTGCGACTGGCAGGTAAGGATAAAACCTTCTTCAATTTCACTATCTGTAAGGATCTGATTTTTTACCATTTCTACCTTTCCTTCAGTAACTCTGGCGATACAAGTACTGCAAACACCGCCCTGACAGGAGTAAGGGGCATCAATATCTTCTTTCAGAACAGCATCGAGCACCAATTTCTTTTTATCCATTACAAAGGTAAAGACCTCATCATCTAAGGTAACCTCAATATTGGTTTGCCCTTCAAGTACCGAGATATCTTCTTCCTGAGAGGTGGTAAATAGCTCAAAATGCACCTTCTCTTTGGGAATACCATTGGCATTAAGAGTCTCCTTCACGCTATTGATCATATCTTCTGGACCACAGAGATAAAAATGATCAAAGGAGCGATCCTTAAACTTATTTTTAAGAATAAGATTTACCGTTGAACCCTCTATGCGCCCAAAGAGTGCTTCTTCTTCACGAGCTCTACTGTATATAAATTGCACATAAAATCGATCAGAATATTTATTGATAAGGTCCATTATTTCCTTACGGTACATGGTTTCCTCGGGGGATTGGTTTCCATAGACCAATACAAAAGTATTTTCCGGATGGCTTTCCAAAATACTATAAGCCATGCTTATTATGGGGGTAATACCGCTTCCTGCAGCAAAGGCCGCAAGGTGTTGAGGTTGGCCAGCTGGTTTAAAAACAAAATGCCCTTTTGGAGGCATTACATTTATTGAATCTCCGGATTTAAGTGTCTCATTAGCCCAGACAGAAAAGGCTCCGCCCTCTACTTTTTTAATTCCCACTGTCATTTCTGTACCAGATGGTGAACTGGAGATGGAATAAGCCCTGCGAACCTCCTGACCATCAATAGTTTGCTTTAAGGTAAGGTGCTGCCCGGCAACGAAGGTAAAATCATCCTTCAAATCGTTAGGAATATCGAATGTAATGGCAACAGAACTGGGAGTTAAGGCTCTGACGGCCGATACTTTAAGGGAATAAAATGTACTCATTCGGCAATTTTTTTGCAAAATTAAGGAAAGGGAGTTTAAAAAAATTGTATTTCATAAAATATCTCACTTTTGTAACAAAAGCTATATTTGCGACACTAATTCTACATATAATTTTGACCAACCCTTATGTTTAAACACTTTTTTAATCTCCAATGGAAGTCCTTTTTCCGGGCAGCCTCCTTTAAAACAAACCTTGCCTTTAAGATATTTATGATCTTTGGAGCCATCTATTTTATTGTGGTATTTCTGGCAATGGGTGTAGGGGCCTTTTTTATCATCAAAAAAACAGGTTTGGGGGATCCCCTTAGAGTGGTGAACCAATTTATGATCTATTACCTGGCGATGGATCTCTATATTCGTTATATGTTCCAGAAAATGCCCATCCTGAACATAAAACCCTTGCTCTACATGCCCTTTAAGAAGAGCGCCGTTGTAAAATATTCGCTGGGGAAAACGGTCTTTTCATTTTTTAACTGGATGCATGCCTTTTTCTTTGTCCCTTTTTCTATTGTCTTAATTACCCAGGGCTATAATGCCCTCGATGTAGTTGTATGGCATATAGCCATCATGGCCCTTTTCTATGCGAACAATTTCCTGAACATCATGATGAATAATCAGGATAAGATATTCTACCCTATGGTTGGGGTATTGGCGATCCTTGCTTTATGTCAGTATAATGGCTGGTTTGATGTAACTGTGTATACCGCACCTATTTTCGATGCTTTTTTTGATACCCCATGGGCCTTTCTTATTCCAATTCTATTGTTAATAGGCTTAGTGTATGCCTCATTTAGTTATTTTAAGAAACATATGTATCTCGACGGAGGCCTTGCATCCAAACATACAGAGGCTAAATCTGAAGACTATACCTGGTTGAACCGTTTTGGAAACCTGGGAACCTTTTTAAAGAACGACATTAAACTCATTAGACGTAATAAGCGATCTAAGACTACAGTGATCCTGAGTTTATTATTCATCTTTTATGGCATGCTCTTTGGTTCAGGGGCGGTAGAAGTATATGAAGGACCTGTTTGGTCTATCTTCGCGGGGATCTTTGTCTCAGGAGGATTTTTATTCAGTTTCGGTCAGTTTGTTCCCAGTTGGGACAGTTCCTATTACCCCTTAATGATGAGTCAGAATATTCAGTATAGCGAGTATTTATCCTCCAAATGGTATTTAATAGTAATTGCTACAATAATCAGCACCATTTTATCTGCCTTTTACCTGTATTTTGGATGGGAATTCTACCTTGCCATAGTTGTTGGAGCCATTTACAACATTGGTGTTAATTCGTATTTGGTATTGTGGGGAGGTGCCTATATCAAAACGCCCATAGATCTTACTTCCAATAAAAAAGCCTTTGGGGACAAACAGGCATTTAACGTAAAAACAATGCTGCTTACTATTCCAAAATTAGTGTTGCCCTTGCTCATTTTTGCGGCAGGCTATTATTTAATAAATCCGATTGCAGGCTATATAGCGGTAGCACTCTCAGGAGTGATTGGTTTTGTCTTTAAGAATCAGGTTTTTAAAATGATTGAAAAGATCTATAAAAAGGAGAAATACAAAACGCTTTTGGCATACAAACAAACAGATTAAATACATTTATTATATATGATCACAGTTCACGACATTACCAAAACTTACGGAACCCAAACCGTTTTGAATATTCCATCACTGGAGATCCCAAAAGGACAAAGCTTTGGCCTGGTAGGGAACAATGGAGCAGGGAAGACCACATTTTTTAGCCTTTTGCTAGATCTTATTCAGCCTACCACAGGAAAGATCATTAACAATGAAGTGCAAGTAGACATCAGCGAGGCATGGAAACCCTTCACCTCCGCTTTTATAGATGAAACATTCCTGATTGGATACCTTACCCCTGAAGAATACTTCTATTTTATTGGGGAACTGCGCGGACAGAACAAGGCCGATGTTGATTCTTTGATTGGAACCTTTGAGAATTTCTTTCACGGTGAGATCCTGGGGCAGAAAAAATACCTCCGCGATCTTTCTAAAGGAAATCAGAAAAAAGTAGGTATCGTTGCCTCATTTATAGGCAATCCCGAAGTGATTATTCTCGATGAACCTTTTGCTAACCTCGATCCTACAACCCAAATTCGCCTAAAACAGATCATAAAAGACCTGGCAGAAAACAATGACGTTACCGTTTTGGTATCTAGTCATGACCTTATCCATGTCACTGAAGTATGCGAACGTATAGTAGTGCTAAATAAAGGAGAGATCGTGAAGGATATTCAAACTTCTACCCAAACCTTAAAAGAACTTGAAACCTTTTTTGGAGGGTAGGAAAATCATCTGTGTCAGGGTTTGTATTTTATTGAAATGGACCTATTCCAAAAGAAGGATGCATTTTATCGAGTAGCGGTATACTAAACGGGTGGTTTTAGAGTTTACATATCGTACGAATACCACTAATTTTGAAGCTTCAAAACTCTTTTCATATCATTTGGCTTTGTGGAGCCCTACTTCTAAGTGCCTGCTCCACTAAAAAAGATGCCTTTCTCAACAGAAATTGGCATGCCCTAAATACCAAGTACAATGTATTGTATAATGGCAACCTTGCTTTTGAAGAAGGCAGGGAGCAATTAAATGACACTTACCGGGATAATTATTGGGAACTGTTACCTGTAGAACGGCTCCAGGTTACCGATGAGATTAAATTAGATTCTGAAGATAATAATCCCAACTTCATAAGGGCAGAAGACAAGGCAACCAAGGCCATTCAAAAGCACAGCATGGAGATAGGGGATGAGGAACGCAACCCTCAGACAGATGAAGCCTTTTTACTCCTGGGGAAAGCCCGTTATTTTGATCAGCGATACGTGCCTGCCATAGAAGCCTTCAATTACATCCTTCAGAAATACGCGGAAAGTGACAAACTGAACGAAGCCACCATATGGAGGGAAAAGACCAATATCCGCTTAGAAAATGAGGAACTTGCCCTGCGAAATCTGAGACGACTATTAAAGTATGAAAGATTAAAAAATCAGGAATATGCCGATGCCCGTGCTATGATGGCGCAGGCCTATATAAACCTAAAAGCCCCTGATACCGCTATACAGCAACTAAAGATAGCCTCTGCTTACACTAAAAAGAATGCGGAAAAAGGGCGTTATTATTTTATTATTGGGCAATTGTACAATCAACTTGGATTTAAGGACAGTGCCAATTTCGCTTTTGACAAGATCATAGATCTACAGCGCAAAACACCAAGAGTATATTGGGTAAATGCGCATTTACAAAAAATTCAGAATATTGAGATCACAAATGAGAATAAGGAAGATCTTCTGGAATATCTCACCTGGCTAGAGTTAAACAGGGAGAATCGCCCTTTCTTAGACAAGATTTACAGGCAAATTGCCGTATATCACAATACCCTGGAACAAGACAGCCTTTCCCTGGCCTATTATAACAGATCACTTAGAGCCGCCAATCAATCGCCTCAATTATTTGCGCTTAATTACGAGGATCTGGCCGAACATTATTTTGATGATAATGAATACAAAACTGCCGGCGCCTACTATGATAGCGTCTTACCTAACCTACCGGAAAACACTAAGAAATACCGTACTATAAAAAAGAAGCTCGATAATCTGGAGGATGTTATTACGTATGAAAGCACTGTGCAGTATGCAGATAGTGTGATCACAGTGTATAAAATGCCTTTAGAAGGTCGAAAAGCTTACTTCCAGGGGTATATAGATCAGCTAAAAGCGAAGGCAGACGAACTGGCAGCAAAAGAAGAGTCGCGTCTCAATGCAGGCTTTGCGGTATTTGGTGAATCTAAGGGAGGGAAAGAAAATAAAGGAAAGTTCTATTTCTATAATATTACCAGCCTTGGGTATGGAAAGACAAACTTTAAGAACAATTGGGGCAATAGAACTTTAGAAGATGACTGGCGTTGGAGCACTAAGAATACAGCTCAGGGTCTGGATTTAACCGCAATAGGAACAGACACTCCGAATGATGAACAGGGGGAGATCCCGGAAGACCTAAAATATTCACTCGATTATTATTTGGAAAGGGTGCCTACCGATGTTGCGGTTATAGATAGCCTGGATAGAGAACGAAATTTTGCAAATTATCAGCTCGGTCTTATTTATAAAGAAAAGTTCAAGGAAAATATGCTGGCCGCGGCAAAATTGGAGAGAGTCCTAGAATCATCGCCTGAAGAAAGACTTGTACTTCCTTCTAAATACAATCTGTTTAAGATCTACGAAGAAGTAGGGAGTCCTTTAGCTCTGGACATGAAGGAAAATATCATTCGCAATCATCCAAGTTCTCGCTATGCAGAGATCCTGCTAAATCCTCAGGCCGTGTTAGAGGCTTCAGAGGACAGTCCGGAGGCACGCTATGCCCGCTTATATCAGCTTTTTGAAGCTCAGGAATTTCTTAGGGTGATAACAGGATCTGAAGAAAGCATTAATATGTTCCCAGGAGATCCCATAGTGCCAAAATTTGAAATGTTGAAAGCAACAGCCATTGGTAGACTGCAGGGATATAAAGAATTTAAAGAGGCACTGAACTACGTTGCCTTAAATTATCCAAATAAGCCGGAAGGAAAAAAAGCACAGGAAATGGTTGCGGAACAACTTCCAAAACTGGAATCTAATGGATTTTCTGCCGAAAACGGCTTGGCAACTGGTGGTAACTGGAAAGTAGTTTTCCCATTTAAAAGAAGCAATGATGCCGCCGCTTTGCGACTAAAAAAGCGATTGGAGGCCTCTATCCAGGATCTGAATTACAGCAATAAAGTGTCTAAGGATATCTACAATCTGGAGGACGAATTTGTTGTGGTCCATGGATTTAAGTCGAGAGATTTTGCCTTAGGGTACGTTGAATTGCTAAAAAACAACAAAGATTACAGGATCGCTAACGAGAATTTTGTAATTTTATCTAACAACTACAAAACAGTACAGATCCACAAGAATATAGAAGACTACAGACGACAAAATTTAACCCCAAAACCCTAAATCCATGTTTTCAGATAACAAAAAACCCAGAGCTATGACCGAAATTGGAGGACAACCTAACAGAATTGAAAAGAACACCAAGATCAAAGGAGACATCGTCTCTGAAGCAGATTTTAGAATTGACGGAAAACTTAATGGCAACTTAAAAACCTCAGGAAAGGTAGTTATTGGCAAAGATGGCTATATCCATGGAAAAGTAGAATGCCTAAATGCCGATATTGAAGGAAATTTCAACGGAGAATTATTGGTGTCCGAGCTATTAACGCTAAAGTCATCTGCAGTAATTGAAGGCACAGTCTCTGTAGCTAAATTAGCAGTAGAACCCGGAGCTACTTTTAATGCTTCATGTAATATGAAAGGCAAAGGTTCTTTAAGCACTTCTTCAGGAAGTAGTGGCGGAACTTCAGTTTCTTCTTCAACCTCATCTTATAAATCTTCTGTGGTAGGCAACAAAAATGAACCAGCAAAAGCCTCCTAAAGGAAGAAATCCGTTAAAGAACATCGCCATTTTATCTGGTATTGGAATTGAAATGGGTTTTATTATTTTTTTATTTGCGAAAGGAGGGATCTGGTTAGATCAGCATTATCAAACAGAGAAACGCATTTTCACAGCCATTGCTACTATGGTAGGAGTGGCTATTGCAATTTATGTGGTGTTACTTCAGCTTAAAAGAGTAAAGTATTAATGGCACTACCAAGACTGGTTACCTCATATGTCTTATTTCTTGCGATTTCCCTGGGAATTCTATTATTGATCCATTTACAGGTGCAATCTTACCTGAATATCCCCAAATGGTCAGACATGCTACTTTTGTCCTACGTCTTAAATTTTATCCTGGCATTGGTTATTTTTCTTACCCTGTTCGCCTTGCGAATAAAACTTAAAAACCAAATCGGATTTCTCTATATGGGCGGGAGTATGCTGAAATTCCTGATCTTCTTTCTCGTTTTTTATCCTGGATACAGAGCAGACGGAATTGTCTCTACATCCGAATTTGCCGCATTTTTTATTCCTTACCTGCTATGTCTGATTTTGGAGACGGTATACACTGCCAAAATGCTCAATACTTTAAAATAAAATTAAAGACCTCTTTACACCTCTCAAAGGCCGTTAAAATAAACTTCTAATTGCTTTTTTCTTTTTATAAGAATGCCTTACATTTGCACCGATTTTTAGAGACCCGCATTTTAAAAGAATATGAGAAGCCTTTTGACCATTAAAGTTCTATTGATTTGTACGCTATTCCTGGGATACAGCCTATCGGCGACTGCCAAAGAAGAAACCTCAGAGGGGACTAAAAAGGACTTGAAAACCGAGATCAAAGAATATATAGATCATCACCTTCAGGATTCACACGATTTTTCTATTTTTTCATATACCGCAGACAGCGGAGAACACGTATACATAGGACTGCCTTTACCTATCATCCTTTGGGATAATGGGGTGCAGGTTTTTTCCTCCTCTCAATTTCATCATGGCGAAACACTAGCCCAGTCAGGGGGGAACTACTATGCCCTGGACCATGGAAAGATCTATAAAACGGATGCAGAAGGTACTATGACCTATGATGAAGAGGGACATGCTACCAATGTAAGGCCGATCGATTTTTCAGTTACCAAGAATGTAGTGATGATGATCATTACGGGGCTTTTAATGCTATGGTTGTTTTCTAGCCTTGCAAGGTCTTATGCTAAGAATAATGGTGTACCCACTGGAGCCGGAAGATTTTTTGAACCTATAGTACTTTATATAAGAGACGATATTGCCAAGCCAACTATTGGAGAAAAGCGATATAGAAAATACATGCCATTTCTCTTAACTATTTTCTTTTTCATTTGGTTCCTGAATATGTTTGGACTTACTCCATTAGGGGTCAATGTTACGGGAAATATTGCGATCACTTTTGGTCTGGCATTGTTGACGTTCCTAATCACAAATTTTACCGCAACAAAGGACTATTGGAAGCATTTGGTAGATCCCCTGGGAGATGCCATGCCCTGGTACGGGAAATTACCTATTTATATCATCCTGGTTCCCATTGAATTATTGGGACTTATCATTAAGCCTTTTGCGCTTTTGATTCGTTTGTATGCTAACATGCAGGCAGGACATATAGTATTGATGAGTCTAATAGGATTAATGTTCATCTTTAAAAGCTGGATTGGAAGTCCCTTGTCATTTTTCCTGGCCTTTGCCATCACGTTGATAGAAATATTAGTAGCCCTTTTACAGGCGTATATCTTCACCATGTTATCCTCTTTATATTTTGGCTTCGCCTCTGAGGAGCATGAACATGACGAAGATCCTGAACTGGCTCATTTGTAATAGCTTTTTCTTTAAAAACAGAAGAGGTTAAATGTTGAATTTTAATTTTAAACTAGATAGAGTATGGAAATTCCAGTAATGGTAGGTGCAGGTTTGGTAGTAATTGGTGTTGGTATTGGTATTGGTAGAATCGGTGGTTCTGCTATGGATGCTATTGCCCGTCAGCCAGAGGCCTACGGAAAGATTCAAACAGCGATGCTAATTGTAGCGGCGCTTATTGAAGGTATTGGTTTTGCGGCCCTTTTTGCCGTCTAAATCTAACAACTAAAGGAAACGGCCATAACGGTTGGTTATGGCCCTCCTTTGTTTAAAGTTAAATGCATAAAGGTTTTATTTATGGGTAAATTATTAAATGATTTTTCGTTCGGGTTATTTGTTTGGCAAACCCTGTTATTTGTTCTGTTACTTCTTTTGCTTTACAAATACGCTTGGAAGCCTATTCTCAATGCGGTAGATGACCGGGAAGAAGGGATCAAGAATGCTTTGGCAGCTGCAGAAGACGCTAAAAAGGAAATGCAGAATGTTACTGCAGACAGCGAAAAGCTTTTACAGCAGGCTCGTGGAGAACGCGAAGCCCTGTTGAAAGAGGCTCGTGAATTACGAGAAAAGATGATGGCTGATGCAAAAGAACAGGCAAAGGTTGAAGGAGACAAGATGATCTCTCAGGCGAAAGCAACCATAGACAGCGAAAAGAAAGCAGCCGTGGCCGAGATCAAGAATCAGGTGGCGGATCTATCTGTTCAGATCGCAGAAAAAGTATTGAAAGAACAATTGACCAATAAGGACAAGCAATTAAAATTGGTCGATGATATGTTAGGAGACCTAAAATTGAACTAACACCTTATGAACGAATCCAGAGCAGCAGCACGCTACGCAAAAGCGATCTTAGATTTTGCGGTTGAGAAGAAAAAGACAGACGTCGTAGAGGAGGATATGCGTTCCATTGTGGCAACTATGGGGGCAAGCTTAGAGCTGCGCGAAATGCTTGGCAGTCCGGTTCTAAAAGGAGAATCAAAGAAAAAAGCACTAATGGCGATCTTTAAAGGAAGCCATGCTATTACAGAAGGCCTCATTGACCTTCTGATTCAAAATAGAAGGATATCTTTATTAAATGAAGTGGCCTTAAAATATATTATTCTGAATGAAGATCTAAAGGGAGAGGGTGTGGCTTTTGTTACCACAGCGGTTCCATTATCGGGGGAATTGGAGAAAAAGGTATTAAACAAGGTATCTTCAATAACCGGGAATAAGATCATCTTAAAAAATGAGATAGATAAAAGTATTATAGGTGGATTTATCCTGAGGGTAGGTGACCTGCAATACGACGCGAGCATCGCAAATAAATTGAATACGATCAAAAGAGAATTTACTAAAAGCATATAAATCTTAATTACGAAGTTAAAAAGGAGTAATCCTTCGCGCTTCAACATATATTTAATCATATGGCAGGAGTTAAAGCCGCTGAAGTATCGGCAATCTTAAAGAAACAGTTATCGGGCTTTGAAGCCAAAGCAACCTTGGATGAAATGGGCACCGTACTGCAGGTAGGTGATGGAATTGCCCGTGTTTATGGTCTTTCCAATGCACAATACGGCGAATTGGTTGAGTTCGATGGAGGTCTTGAGGGTATTGTTCTCAACCTCGAAGAAGACAATGTGGGGGTGGTACTTCTTGGTCCTACAAGAGGAGTCAAAGAAGGCACTACGGTAAAAAGAACACAGCGAATTGCTTCTATCAATGTAGGTGAAGGCATAGTTGGTCGCGTGGTAGATACCTTGGGAGCACCAATTGATGGGAAAGGTCCTATTGTTGGTAAAACATATGAAATGCCATTGGAAAGAAAAGCACCTGGTGTGATCTTTCGTCAGCCGGTAAACGAGCCTCTTCAAACAGGAATCAAAGCAATCGATGCAATGATCCCGGTTGGTAGAGGGCAAAGGGAACTGGTAATTGGTGACCGTCAGACAGGAAAGACTACTGTGTGTATTGATACGATCATCAATCAGAAGGAATTTTACGATGCAGGTGAACCTGTTTATTGTATCTATGTGGCTATAGGTCAAAAAGCATCTACAGTTGCGAACATCGCAAAAACACTGGAAGATAAAGGCGCTTTGGCTTATACAACCATAGTTGCCGCTAACGCCTCAGATCCTGCTCCAATGCAGGTATATGCACCCTTCGCAGGAGCAGCTGTTGGTGAATATTTCAGAGATACAGGTCGTCCGGCTTTGATCATTTATGATGATTTATCGAAACAAGCCGTTGCCTACAGAGAGGTGTCTTTATTGCTTAGACGTCCACCGGGAAGGGAAGCATATCCCGGAGATGTATTCTATCTTCACTCCAGGCTCTTAGAGCGCGCTGCAAAAGTGATCGATGATGATGCCATAGCAAAGAACATGAACGACCTTCCGGATGTCTTAAAACCTATGGTAAAAGGTGGAGGCTCATTAACAGCCTTGCCAATTATTGAAACTCAGGCAGGAGACGTTTCTGCTTATATTCCAACAAACGTGATCTCCATTACAGACGGACAGATCTTCCTGGAGCAGGATTTATTTAACCAGGGTGTAAGACCAGCTATTAACGTGGGGATCTCAGTTTCCAGGGTAGGTGGTAATGCTCAGATCAAATCCATGAAGAAAGTTGCGGGGACACTTAAATTAGATCAGGCTCAGTTCCGGGAATTGGAAGCTTTTGCCAAGTTCGGTTCAGATCTTGACGCAGCTACACTAAACGTAATTGAAAAAGGACGTAGGAACGTTGAAATATTGAAGCAGGCTCAAAACGATCCGTTTACTGTGGAAGATCAGGTTGCTATCATTTATGCCGGTTCTAAGAACCTATTACGTGATGTTCCTGTGGAGAAAGTAAAAGAGTTTGAAAGAGACTACCTCGAGTTTTTGAATGCAAAGCACCGGGATGTTTTAGACAGCCTTAAAGCAGGAAAATTAACCGATGAGGTAACCGATACCCTTACTTCGGTATGCAAGGAGATGGTTAAGAAATATAAAAGCTAGATTTCAGGAAATAGAATATGGCAAATCTTAAGGAAATAAGGAATAGAATAGCCTCGGTTTCATCAACCATGCAGATCACCAGTGCCATGAAGATGGTGTCTGCTGCAAAATTGAAAAAAGCTCAAGATGCTATTACGGCCATGCGCCCTTATGCCAATAAGCTTACGGAACTTTTGCAAAATCTTAGCGGGAGCATGGATGCAGATTCAGGCAGTGCATATGCAGATGAACGTCCGGTTCAAAAAGTATTAGTGGTAACCATCACCTCTAATCGCGGACTATGTGGGGCTTTTAATTCTAATGTGATTAAACAATCTATTTCTTTACAAGCGGACACTTACAAGAATAAGGAAGTGCATTTTATGGCGATTGGGAAGAAAGGTAATGACCTATTAAGAAAGAAGAATACGGTAATAGCCAATCACAGTAAGGTGTATGATGACCTAACTTTTGACAATGTAGCTAACATTGCTGAAGAAATGATGAGTTACTATGCAGAGGGATCTTATGATCATATTGTACTTGTGTATAATAAATTTAAAAATGCGGCTACACAGATCTTGATGACCGAACAATTTCTACCAATTGTAGCGTCTAAATCGGAAGCTTCATCAGCCATGGATTATATCTTTGAGCCTGAAAAGGAGAAGATCGTTATGGAGCTGATCCCTAAATCTTTAAAAACCCAGTTGTATAAGGCAATTCGTGATTCTTATGCCAGTGAACACGGCGCTCGTATGACAGCCATGCACAAGGCAACAGACAACGCTACAGAACTTAGGGACCAATTAAAATTAAAATATAATCAAGCACGTCAGGCTGCTATTACCAACGAAATCCTTGAGATTGTTGGCGGTGCAGAGGCGCTGAATAATTAAGCGATATAATAAAACAGGCATATTGAAAACCCTGACTTATGGTCGGGGTTTTTTATTTAATGTTGCGGAATGTCTATTTTTGGCATTACTATTGGATATTATATAAAAAAGAGATCTGAATCATGAATAAAATACCCCTATTATCCATCGTAATATTATTTGGTCTGTTTGGCTGTTCCTCCCAAAAGAAAATGGTACAGGAGGCTCCTTTTACGATCACTAATCCAAGTTGTCAGGACTATACCGCCGGTAAGGAAGAAGGAGGCTCAGGATTTACTCTAAGCTTGCCAATAGCAGATAATGAGGAAGATATTACGTTTGAAGAGGTCTATTTTAGAGGTCATATGATGAAACCTACTCTTGTCCAAAATGAAAATGGTTCCGTATTAGAATGTGTCTATAAAAATGAGAATACGAAAGTAAAATCTGATATGATAATGCACGCAGATCCGAAAGAAGAAATCGGCAACCAACCCCCGTCATTATTAGAATTGGATCAGAAAGAATTCCCTTTTGAGTTAGAGAAGGATGAAGTAGTGGTCAGTTACCGGGAAAAGGGGAAGAAAAGAATACAATATTTTAAAATAAAGGGAGTAAAAGAAAAACTTCCTTTGATATATCCCTCACGTCCAAAAAACTAACTTTGTTAGCAGGCTTTAAATACCTAATTTTAAGCCTTACCTAACAACACACGGTTGAGTCTGTTTCAAAAATTATTTAAGCAAACATTTATTTATGGGCTGGCTACAGTACTGCCCAGAATGTTGTCTTTTATTTTGGTGCCACTTTACACCAAAGTGATGCCTACCGGTTCTTACGGAGAGGTTACCCTCATTTTTGCATGGTTTGCAATTTTCAATGTGATACTGGCCTACGGTATGGAAACGGCTTTTTTTAGATATTACAACAGTGAAGCCAATAAAACCAAGGTAGTGTCTACCTCGCTAATTTCACTTGGGGCCACCTCCTTACTCTTCACCCTGGTTGCCCTGCTTTTTCAAAATAAAGTAGCGTTACTGCTCAATATAGATCAACAGTATATTCAGTATGTCATCTATATTTTAGCCCTTGATGCCCTGGCTATTGTCCCTTTTGCATGGTTACGAGCCAGACAGAAACCAAAGCGTTATGCCGTTATAAAAATTGTGAATGTAGCGGTGAATTTAGGCTTAAATGTCTTCTTTTTATTGTTGCTTCCGGAGATGATCCAGGAAAATCCGGATAGTATCTTTCAAACTATCTATGTTACGGATTTCCAGATTTCCTATATTTTTATTTCCAACCTAATAGCCAGTGGACTTACCCTGCTATTAATGGGGAAATGTTATATCCTGCCTTCCTACTCATTTGATAAAGCCTTATGGTCACAAATGGTCAGATATGGATTGCCGGTCATGATTGCCGGTATAGCCTTTACTATTAATGAAGTATTCGACCGTATTATGCTTTCTGAACTCTTACCTGCGGCTATTGCAAAGAGTGAGATAGGGAAGTACTCTGCCTGTTATAAGATAGCCTTGTTTATGACGCTCTTTGCCACTGCATTCCGCCTGGGAATAGAACCCTTTTTCTTTAGTCATTCCAAATCTGAAAACCCCCAGAAGGCCTATGCTCAGATCACCAATTATTTTGTGGTTTTAGGAAGCGTAATCTTACTGGCCGTAGTAGTTTTTGCAGATCTTTTAAAAAAATTGATCGTTTTAAATTCCGATTACTGGGAGGCCATGCCCGTTGTACCTATAATTATTCTGGCTAGTTTTTGTCTCGGGATCTACCACAATCTATCCGTATGGTATAAAGTAACAGACAGAACCAGATTTGGGGCCTATATTTCAATTGTGGGCGCTTTGATCACCATTGGGATCAACTACTTCTTTATACCCACTATTGGGTATTATGCCTCTGCCTATGCCACCCTTACTGCCTATGCCACTATGATGATTTTATCTTATTATTTTGGAAGAAAGTACTATCCCATACCGTATAATCTTCGAAAAATTGGTTTTTATATGGGAATTTCCATAACCTTCTCTGCCTTATCTTTTTATGTTTTTAAAGGAAACATCTTTATTGGGTCATTCCTTCTTTTAGTATTTTTACTGTTGGTTTATAAAATGGAGTTTAACCTTCTTAAACGAATATTTCTAAAGAATGAAGATTAAGATCATTAATATATCGAATCATGCCTTACCCCACTATGAGACCAATGCCTCTGCAGGAATGGATCTACGGGCTCATTTGGCTACTCCAGTGACACTCAAACCGCTAGAACGTATGATCATTAAAACGGGTTTGTTTCTGGAAATACCGGTAGGCTATGAGGCCCAGATACGTCCTAGAAGTGGCCTGGCAGCGAAAAAAGGCATTACCGTGCTTAATACACCAGGAACAATAGATGCTGATTACCGCGGTGAGATTGGCGTGATTCTTGTTAATCTATCACAGGACCCCTTTGTTGTTAATGATGGAGAAAGAATTGCCCAAATGGTGATCGCCAGTCATGAACGGGCAGAATGGCATGAGGTCAAAGAATTATCCCAGACAACCAGAGGAGAAGGAGGCTTTGGTAGTACCGGAACCCAATAGTCTGTTGTTAAAAGCTTTTCTAAACATTACTGTTACAAGTTTTTTTATGAGATCGTTGCACTACTTAGCGATTATTTTTTTGGTGACCATAATGGTGCCGGGAAGTATGCTTGCCCAGGAAGAAGAGGAAAGTGCAGCTATTTCATTAGAGGACAATACGGATAACTTTCAGGAATTGTTCTTTGAAGCTTTGAAGCAAAAAGGGATCGAGAATTATGGCAAGGCTATTAATGCACTTTTAAAATGCAAACAGTTAGCAGCTGATAATGAGGTTATAGACCATGAATTAGCCAAGACTTACCAGTTAAACAATCAATTGGTCCTGGCAGAAGAGTATGCACGTGAGGCAATTATAAGTAAACCTGCCAATTTATGGTACCTGAATACGCTGGTAGAGATCAGAGAACTTCAAGGAACCGATCTAAAAGGAATTAAAGAGCAGATCCCATATGCTAATGTGCAATTAAAAGAAAATTTGGCAAGGATCTACTTTGAAAAGAAAAGATATGACATTGCCAGAGAGGTCTTAAAAGAGCTGCGTTCCAGCAAGTTTACTCGCGAACTTACTACCAAGATCCAGGATTCAATAAAACAGGAGAATACTGTTTATGAAGAAATGCCGGATATTGAAAATATTAAAGAGGTAAACCCCGTTAAGGTATTAACCCAAGAACTCAATTTGCTCATTGAACAAGGAGATTTTGATCTCTTAAATGAGAAAGCTGAAGAGGCCATTGAAACATATCCGGCCCAACCTTTCTTTTATTATACCAAAGGCGCAGCCCTAAATGGAATGGCAGAATATAAGGAGGCTGTAGAGTTTTTAATGATGGGCGTAGATTTTGTTTTTGACAATGATGAATTATTAGATAAATTTTATAGTGAATTGGCCAAGGCTCATACCGCCCTGGGAGAGACAACAAAGGCAAATACCTATCTTAGTAAAATAAAAAATGGCTCATAGAATGAAGATGAAGAAGAGTGCATTAGGGAATAGCTGGATGTTTATTGGACTCCTGTTTTTCCTGGCTAGTTCCTGCAAATCTGCCAAGATCTTAACAGATAAAACTTTAGACGCCAATCTTTCGGCCAAAACTATCATTAAGAATCATTACAGAAATTCGGTCAATTTCAAAACGCTAACGAGCAGACTCAGAATAGAATATTCAGATGGTTCTTCCAGTCAAAGCGTGGGGGTGAGCCTGAGAATGGAGAAAGACAAGGCCATTTGGTTAAGTGCGCCTTTAGGAGTTGTAAAGGCCTTGATCACCCCGGACAGAGTTTCATTTTACAATAAATTAGAGAATAATTACTTCGATGGTAGTTTTGAATACCTGAGTCAATTATTGGGAACCGAACTAGATTTTACCAAAGTGCAAAATCTTTTGCTTGGGGAAGCCCTATTTGATTTGAGGGACGAGCGTTATGACGTGTCACTCAACACAACCTCCTACGAGTTAAAACCACGTACTTCTTACGAACTTTTTAAGACACTTTTTCAAATAGAGCCCGGAACTTTTAAGTTGGCTTCTCAGCAAATTTCACAACCTTTGAAAAAACGACTGCTGGAGATCCGTTACAAGGATTATCAGCAAAAAAACAATAAGCTGATGCCAAATAATGTGGGTATAGTGGCTATAGATAATAATCAGCGAAATGTAATTGATATTGAATTTCGAAATGTGGAGTTCAATGAAAAAATTAGTTTTCCCTTCAAGATCCCAAATGGATATGATAAGATTGTGTTGAATTAATATGAGAGCATTCTTTGTATATCGGATTTTACTCCTTGGAATTTTTATAAGCCTTGCAAGTACTTCATTACAGGCACAAACCAATGAGCAAAAAGCACTTGAAGCAAAAAGGGAGCAGCTCCAAAAGGAAATATCGGAAATGAATCGATTGTTGTTCGCAGAACGGAAACAAAAAGGTACCGTTTTGGATCAGATGGAATTATTAGATCAGAAAATAAATGTAAGACAGCAGTTGATCAGGGTTACCAATCAACAATCTAATTTACTAAGCAGACAGATCAATGCCAACATTAGAAATATCGCCAAACTCAGAGAGGATCTTGAGATTTTAAAGGAAGAATACGCCAATATGATTCGTAAGTCATATCAGAACAGATCTCAACAAAGCAGATTAATGTTTCTTATGTCTTCCCAAAATTTTTATCAGGCATTTAAAAGGTTGCAGTATTTAAAGCAGTATACGCAATACAGAAAGCAACAGGGTGTTCAAATTGCATCTAAAACGGAAGATCTTATTACGCTGAACAATGATCTTACTACACAACGTAAGGAGAAGGAATCCCTCATAGCAGAGAACCAGTCAGCCAGGAAAGAATTATTTGAAGAGATCACTGATCAGAAAGGCCTTCTGAGTACCATCAGAAAAAATGAAAGCAACTATGCCATCGCCATAAATAAAAAGAAGGCTGAAGCAAAGAGAATAGATCAACAGATAGAACGCCTAATCAGAAGTGCAATTGCAGCATCTAATAAGAAAGCTGGCAATACAGACAATAGCAGCACTTTTATCCTTACACCGGAAGCAGCGCTTGTTGCAACTAATTTTTCGGCTAATAAAGGTCGATTAATATGGCCCGTAGAAAAAGGGATAAAAAGACAGGGATTTGGTATTTATAGTGATGCAGTGTATCCCGGCATTAAGCATCAGAATAATGGCGTAATCATTGCCACAGACAAAGGGGCCAGGGCAAGGGCTGTTTTTGAAGGGGAAGTGATCGCTATACTTGCGGTGCCGGGCGGAGGGAAAGGAGTGCAGGTAAAGCATGGGAATTATATCAGCACCTATTACAATCTGGGAGACCTTTACGTAAAAAAAGGAGACAAAGTAGCGGCGAAAGAGGAGCTGGGTGAGATTTATACCAACAGATTAAATGGACTTACCCAATTAAAATTCTATCTGTACAGGGATGCCACACGTTTAAATCCGGAGGATTGGATCTACCAACTATAAAATCTGAACTTTATGGAAACTATTACAGATATAAAAGGAACCTTTACACTGCATAACGGGGTAGAAATGCCCTATTTTGGATTGGGAGTGTACTTGTCCAAAGACGGCAATGAAGTGATCAATGCCGTAAAATGGGCCATACAATCCGGATACAGGCATATTGATACAGCCGCTATTTATAACAATGAAGAGGGGGTAGGTGAAGGGATCAGAGCAAGTGGTATTCCAAGAGAAGACATATTTCTGGTAAGTAAGGTCTGGAACTCAGAACAAGGGTATGATTCCACCATAAAAGCCTTTGAAACAAGCTTAAAAAAATTGAATACGGAATATTTGGATCTATACTTGATCCACTGGCCGGTAAAGGGCAAGTACAAGGAAACCTGGCGGGCATTGGAAGAATTATATAAACAAAAACGCATCAGGGCAATTGGGGTCAGCAATTTTTTACAGCACCATCTCAAAGACCTGCTGACGGATGTTTCTATTGTACCTATGGTGAATCAAATGGAATTCCACCCGTATTTGGTACAACAGGATTTACTCGATTTTTGCAAAACAAATAAAATTCAATACGAGGCCTGGTCACCGCTTATGCAAGGTAAGATCTTTGATATAGATGTTTTTAAAGAAATGGCCGGTAAGTACAAGAAGACCATTGCACAACTTGTCTTGCGATGGGATCTTCAGAAAGGAGTGGTAACTATTCCAAAATCATCTAAAAAACAGCGTATCATTGATAATGCCGCTATATTTGATTTTTCAATTTCTAAAGAAGATATGGCCGTTTTAGACGGACTAGACAGAGGGAAACGTTTTGGCCCGGATCCGGACACATTTGATTTCTAAGTCCAAATTTTTTGAAATCTATTTTTTCTGCGTGAAAAGAGCCTTTAGTTCCGTAGCATCATCAGGTTTCATTTTCCCCGCCAACACCAGACTAAGTTGTTTTCTCCTCAAGGCGCCTTCAAAACGTGTTTTTTCTAAGGCTGTTTCCGGAACAATACCGGGTATAGCAGTTGGTTTTCCTGTTTCATCTACTGCCACAAAGGTGTAAATAGCTTCATTGGCCTTGGTTCTCTCCCCACTTAAACGATCTTCCATCCAAACATCTATATATACCTCCATGGAGGTCCTAAACGTTCTTGAAATAGCTGCTTCAAGGGTAACCACGCTCCCCAGGGGGACAGATCTGTTAAAAGCAACATGATTTACTGAAGCAGTGACCGTAATGCGCCTGCTGTGTCTCCTGGCAGCTATACTGGCGGCCCTATCCATCCTGGCAAGTAATTCACCACCAAAAAGGTTATTTAAGGGGTTGGTTTCACTTGGAAGGACCAGATCGGTCATTATGGTTCTGGAATCGCTGGGAGTTTTGGGCTTCATAGAAAATTATTTTCGCAAAGATACGAGGTCTGTAAGGGCAGATAAAAGGAAAGCGAGTTATTTTACAGAGAGAAGCCAGGCATCGCGAGACTCGGTCAACCTTATTTGTTTAAGGGCCTCTAAGGCTTGTTTTGGATTTTCAAAACTCTCGAAAGCCACCTGGTATAGATCAAATTTATTTTGACCTACTAAAAAGGCATCAAATCCCTTGTTGCGAAGTTGCTTTATTTTTTTGTCGGCATTGTTTCTTTCCCGGAAAGCTCCGGCAATGATATGATGTCTTTTAGTAACTTTTTTGGTGACATCAACTCTAAAAACTGGTAATTCCAGTGGTTTTGTGTCAAAAAAGGTCGCTTCCTGAATGCTATTTGAAATGATCTGCTGTGCTTTTTGCTGAGACACCAATTCATTGGTTATAGCCTGATTGTAGGTGCGATATCCGGTAAATCCGGCAGAAATTGCCAGAAGTATAATTGCAGCATACTTTAAAAATGGGCGAAATTGATACTTTTTTCGCTCCTCAGGGGTAATAATAAATGGCACTTTTTCTTCCAGAACTTCAACTTCTTCTTTTAAAACCTCCCGTAGAATTGGTGTAGAGACAAAAGAACTCAACCCAAAAGAGGAAGTTAAAAAGTTGGTCTGTTTTGATGGCTGGAAGATCAATTTCCCTTCTTTGGTGGGCTTAAAGCTTCCTATATTCTGGAGGATCAGAGTTTCACCTTTTTCTAATTGTTGGCTCCATTTCTTAACTGTTTCAGCCATTTTTTCCTGTACATTCTCATAAGAAGTCTTTTCAGCTTCAGCAATGTAGGAAATAAGCAGTCCGTCATTAGATTGTAACTGACGGTTAAAGGAAAGCACTTTGGAAGGAGGAAAAAAGGTATGTGCCGTTTTGTCTATAAAAGCCGATTTTACATGGGTAAGAAAGGCTCCAAATTCGGGTACAACTACGCAATTATACCTGTATAATAATTCTTCTATGTAAGCTGCAGTGCTCATAAAGACAAAGATGGAAAAAAATAGACCCGCTTCAAAATGGCAAATTACTTTTTATTAACATTAGTTTTTCTGTATTTTGTGAATAAGATGAAGAGATGATGATGGAGGAGTTAATATCAGCCCTGAGATTACAGTGTATACCTAACATTGGGGACATTTCGTCCAGGAAGCTGATCACCTTTTGCGGAAGTCCCGCAGCCGTTTTTAAAGAGAAGAAAGAAACACTACTCAAAATAGGGGGTATAGGCACAAAGGTCATTGAAGGTCTTTATGACACCAGATATCTCAGAGATGCGGAGAATGAGTGCTCTTTTATAAAGGAACACCGCATTAAGTATCTTTATTTTGAAGACAAAAACTACCCTAAATATCTCCGTCACTGCGCAGATGCTCCTTTGATCTTATTTCAAAGAGGGGCAATCAACATAACAAACCGTAAGATCATAAGTATTGTGGGCACCCGCAATATAACACTCCATGGACGGAAGTTTTGTGAACAATTAATAGAAGAACTGGCACCATTAGATCCTGTTATTGTAAGCGGATTTGCCTATGGTGTAGATATTTGCATCCAAAAAGCAGCAAATGAGCATGGTCTCCAAACCATAGGCTGCCTGGCACATGGGCTGAACCAGATCTACCCGAGAGTTCATAGGAAATACTGTGCGCCTATTGAAAAAAATGGAGGCTTTTTAACCGAGTTCTGGAGTACCAGTAAACCAGATCGTGAGAATTTCCTGCGGAGAAACCGGGTAATTGCAGGGATAAGTGAAGCCACTATAGTTATTGAATCTGCTGAAAAAGGAGGTAGTTTGGTAACGGCAGATATTGCAAATAGCTACAATAGGGATGTTTTTGCCGTTCCTGGCAGGCCCAATGATCAGTTTAGTGTGGGCACTAACACCCTGATCAAACAGCAAAAGGCTCATTTGCTAACCTCGGCAGCAGATCTTGTTTACCACCTTAATTGGGATCTAAAAACGAAGCTCACTAAGCCGATTCAAAAACAATTATTTGTAGAATTAGATGAAACAGAAGAGTCCATTTATTCCTTTTTGCAGCAGGAGGGCAAGCAATTTCTTGATGATATAGCAATGGGGAGTCAACTATCAATTTTTAAAACGGCATCTACGCTTTTGGCCATGGAATTAAAAGGCCTGGTTAGACCCTTACCCGGAAAACTGTTTGAAGCTATCTAAGAGAATACCAACTAAGCGGTTTGTAGATATGCGAATGTAACTTTAAGGCATAGGTGAACGTGTTATTCAACGGTTACTTCTATACCGAGGACGTTATAAGCGATGGTTTAGAAGAAAGAAATAAGTAAATAAACCAACCTACTGGTCGGTTATAAGAAATTACTAATAACCAAGTTTGGTGCGTACCCTTTGCAGCACATCATCTGCCACCACCTGTGCTTTTTGGGCTCCCAAATGCAACAATTCGTCTATCTCAGACACATTATTGATATAGTATTGAAACTTTTCCCTGGCTTCGCCGAAAGTGGATAAAAGACAATCATAAAGCTCTTGCTTGGCATGGCCATACCCATAATTCCCTTGCAGGTACTTCGCTCTCATTTCAGCAGAATTCGCTTCTGATGCTAAGATGGAGTACAAAGCAAAGACAGTATCGGAATCCGGATCCTTTGGTTCTTCCATAGAAGTACTATCCGTTAATATTCCCATGA
>CBDUON010000016.1:0-25526 GCA_965368835.1 uncultured Eudoraea sp.
AATTGGGATTTTGAATAAGTACCGTGCAGAGATATAATCGCTTGCGTTCCCCTCCACTTAATTTTTCGACAAAATCGTATTGTTTTTTTCGATCAAATAGAAAGCGTTCCAATAACTGCTGGGCAGAAAGTTGTTTGCCTTTTTTTAAGGGGATGTAATCCCCAATATCCCTGATGACATCTATAACCTTTTGTCCTTCTTTGATTTGGATCCCGTCCTGAGTATAATATCCGAATTTTAGGGTCTCGCCGGTAATGATCTTGCCTGTATCCGGGGAATCAATGCCTGTTAATAGATTAAGGAAGGTTGTCTTTCCGGTGCCATTCTTCCCAATAATGCCAAGCCGTTCTCCCTTTAAAAAGTTGTAATTGAATTTTGTCAGAATAGGCTTTTGCGGATACGACTTTCCAACATTGTGGAATTCCAGGATCTTACTCCCAAGACGTTCCATATTTATTTCCAATTGAACCTCGTGTTCTTTACGACGCTGCTGAGCTTTACTCTTGATTTCAAAGAAATCATCTATGCGCGACTTGGATTTAGTGGTCCGGGCTTTTGGTTGTCTGCGCATCCAATCCAATTCTTTTTTAAACAATTGTTTTGATTTGTGCATTTCAGAGACTTCCTGAGTTTCTCTGGCTTCTTTTTTTTCCAGATAATATGAATAGTTTCCCTTATAAGAATACAGTTGTCCGTTTTCTAGTTCAAGGATCTCATTACATACCCGCTCTAAAAAATACCGGTCGTGAGTGACCATAAAAAGCGTAATATTCTCCTTCGTAAAATACTGTTCTAACCATTCAATCATTTCCAGGTCGAGATGGTTGGTTGGTTCATCCAGGATAAGTAGATCCGGTCTGTTTAGCAGGGCGTTGGCGAGTGCTATTCGTTTCTTTTGTCCACCAGACAAGGAGCCCACTTTAACTTTCAGATCTTCCAGTTGTAACTTGGAAAGTATCTGTTTATACTGTGTCTCAAAGTCCCAGGCTTCAAAACGTTCCATGGCTTCAAATGCTTTTTGGTACTTCTTTTCATCCTCAGGATTTTCCAATGCATGCTCATAATTCTGGATAACCTTTAGTACCTCATTATCTGAGGCAAAAATGGCTTCTTCAATGGTGAGATTGGGATCTAATTGAGGATCTTGTTCCAGGTAGGAGACTCTGGTGCTTTTCCGTACCGTTACCACTCCCTGATCTGCTTTGTCAACGCCTCCTAAAATATTTAGAATGGATGTCTTACCTGTTCCATTCTGAGCTATCAAAGCAATTTTTTGATCCTTATTAATTCCAAAGGAAAGGTCTGAAAAGAGAATCCTCTCCCCAAAAGATTTAGCGATCCCTTCAACAGAGATTAGATTCATAAGGTAGAGGTTTCTAGTTTCTTTGCTCTATAAAGCAAAAAGCTATAGCGTACTGCAAGAGTAGCCAATAATACGGCCAGGATAGGAGAGAATATTTGTATTCCCAAGAGCCATATGATAACTGTGCATACGAGCAGGATCAAAAGACCCAAAAGATACATAGTGATCCATGCCGGTGTTGATGTATTTCTGAACAAGTAATAAACAAGTACCAAATTAAAAGGGAAGGCCCACAGAATATTAAAGTTTAAGGCTGTTGCCTGGTGATCTGTTAAGAACCAAAGAAAGAAAATTATGCAACCAGCAATACCTGTCAATAGAAATAGTATAATATCCAGGACCTTACTTCGCACCTTATTCCTGAAATCTATAAAGGTTATGGTAGCTGTAAAAAGAAATAAAAGTCCGAACCAAAAGAGGGGGGAAGTAGTGAAAAAGTTACCCCGGTTTTGGGTGTTGTAATCTAGTATTGTTCTTTCGCGTTGCACGATGGGCGCTCCATGCAGTTTTGTATGCTCTAGCTGGCGTAATACGTAATTGGGTAAGAAGGTATATTGGAGGGGGGTGGCCTTTTTGTCGATCACCGAACCCAAGGCCAGATCTATGCCAAAACTAGACCAGGAATTGCGAATTAAATTTTGTTGGATCAGATCCCGGAAGGTGTATAAAGGAGCATCCTGATATGTTTCAAATTGCAGTTCATTCCCCAGGATTTCCTTTAAGATCGTAGGAATTTTTGTAGAACAATTGTCATAAAGAAAATCGTATTTGTACTTTCTGTTCTCTGGTAAGTAATTAATTTCCAGAAAAGAGAACAATTCATTTTTTTCTTCAGGTGATAAATTCAGGAGCTGCTCTTTAACCCATCTATTCTCCAGCTGATAGGTGTAGAGAAAGTTCTCCAGTCGCTGTTTACTCAGGGAATACAGTAGCTTTCCTCTGGCAAATTTGGAATAAAAATTAGGGGTATTAAAATCGAATGTGCCGTAATTATATATCCAGTCGATCCCTTTTTCACTGTCTTGAACCCGGAATGAAGTATGTCCAAAGGTAGAGTACAGATCGGTACCGGGACCACAGGTGAGAACGCTAACAACCGCCTTTTCCGATAAAGACGGTTCCTGGGAATATGTGGTGACCAGACAGAAAAGTAATATTAGAAGAATAGAATGCTTTATCGTCATTTTCCAAGCCCATCTTCAGGCTATTTCTATTGTTGCGACAAATATCTGAATAAATTACGGGACAAAACATCTTCCATTAAAATTATGCTATTTTTACGGGAAACATATTCCGGTGAAGCAACATATACCTAACATTCTCACACTTTTAAATGTATTTTCGGGCTCTTTGGCTGTACTTTTTGCAGTATGGAATAAGTGGGAGCTTATGGCATTTTTTGTATTCCTGGGATTGCTGTTCGATTTTCTTGATGGTATGTCTGCGCGTGCACTAAAGGTTCAAAGTCCCTTAGGCGTTCAATTAGATTCGCTGGCAGATATGATCACCTTTGGTTTGGTTCCGGGTATTGTGATGTTTCAATTACTGACAATGAGCGAGACAGGAGGGTGGAATTTAAAAATGGCAGAAACCCTCAACTGGCAATCTTTTTATGACATATTGCCATTTTTTGGCTTTTCCATTACACTATCATCTGCCTATAGATTGGCCCGGTTTAATATCGATGAAAACCAGACAACATCCTTTATTGGCTTACCCACACCTGCAAATGCACTTCTAATTATATCATTACCCCTTATCCTTATGTTTAATGGCAATGATGCCCTTAATACCATTATCTTAAATCCCTGGTTTTTAATTATCCTTACGGTTATTAGCAGCCTGCTTTTAAATGCCCCAATACCTTTGTTTGCCTTAAAATTCAAGACATGGGATTTTAAGGACAATGCACTGCGTTATATTTTTATACTGGTAAGTCTTGTATTTATTGGAACAATGAAGTTTTTAGCCATTCCGGCTATCATTATTTTTTACCTGCTTAGTTCATTTCTTCTGCCCCATGAGGAGAAAAAGGAATCATAAAGATTGTGATCTTGTTAGGAGGAGGAGGTAGAATAAAATAATTCCTAGAATTCCAGTTTTTTCTTCCGAAGCTCAAAATTTTGCCCCAGATACACTTTACGAACCATTTCGTCCGCTGCCAGATCTTCAGGAGTCCCGGATTTTAAGATACCACCTTCAAACATAAGATAAGATCGCTCGGTAATGGCAAGTGTCTCCTGTACATTGTGGTCTGTGATCAGGATCCCAATATTCTTATCTTTTAATTGAGCAACTATCCGTTGTATGTCTTCCACGGCTACAGGATCTACTCCGGCAAAAGGTTCATCGAGTAAAATAAACTTTGGATCAGTAGCCAGTGCCCTGGCAATTTCTGTCCTTCTTCGTTCTCCACCAGATAGCAGATCGCCCCTGTTTTTTCTGATATGTCCAAGGCCAAATTCTTCAATGAGCTGCTCCATTTTCATGTGTTGCTCTTTTTTACTGAGTTTGGTAAGTTGAAGCACACTCAATATATTTTTCTCAATACTTAGTTTGCGAAAAACCGAGGCTTCCTGAGCCAGGTAACCAATACCGTTTTGAGCTCTTTTATACATGGGAAATTTAGTGATCTCTGTATCGTCGAGAAAGATCTTTCCTCCATTGGGCTTAATTAATCCAACGATCATGTAAAAACAAGTGGTCTTTCCGGCACCATTGGGTCCTAATAGTCCAACGATCTCTCCCTGGTTTACTTCCAGGGAAATACCCTTTACTACTTTGCGGCCGCGGTAGGCCTTCATGATATTTTCTGCTCTAAGCTTCATGGTATTGTATGGGTCAAAACTACAGTATTCTATATGGAGTGAAAAGGAATTACATTTTTTTTAACCTTCCTTGTTCTCCAGAAGTTCCCAAAATTCATAGGCTCTTCTTAAATGAGGCACTACTATAGTGCCACCAACAAGAGTGGCGATTCCCAGGGTTTCCATTACTTCTTCCTTGCTTGCACCTACCTTATGTGCACTTTCCAGGTGATATTTTACGCAATCGTCACATCGAAGTACAGCCGAAGCAACCAAGCCAAGTAGTTCTTTGGTCTTTACGTCTAATGCACCTGCAGAATAGGCATTGGTGTCTAAATTAAAGATCCGCTTAATCAATTTATTATCAGCACCCAGTAATTTTTCATTCATTCTGGTGCGATAGGCATTAAATTCGTCAAGTTCGTTTGGCATATTTTTTTGCTCTTTTTGCTTCCCGTTTTAAAACGCGACCGGAAATATATATACTCAATTGATATAAGATCAGTACGGGTACGGCCACAATGATCTGGCTCGCTACATCTGGAGGAGTGATCACAGCCGAAATAATAAGAACGATAACCAGTGCGATCTTTCTGTATTTTTTTAAGATCTCTGGTGTCACCAGACCTACTTTAGTAAGAAAGTAAATAATGATGGGTAGTTCAAAAATAAGCCCGCAGGCAATTACTGCCGACCTCACGGTAGCAATATAGGAACCTAGATCAATATCATTAAATACCTCATCACTCACGGTATAGCCTCCCAAAAAGTTAATGGAGAGGGGGGCAACCACATAATACCCAAACAGTACGCCCATAAAAAAGAGAAGAGAAGCTACAAAAATAAATCCCCTTGAATTATTTCGTTCTTTTTCATAAAGTCCAGGACTAATAAAACGCCAAAGTTCATATAGTACATACGGAAATGCGATTATAAATCCGGCCCAGATAGATGTCCAGATATGTGCCGAAAACTGACCAGCCATTACCCGGCTTTGAACCCTGAAAAGGGGTTCTGCACTACAAAAGGCTTCGCTGAACCCTAACATTTTGGACAGCTTGCAAAAAAGGGCATAGGTGGGAAAGTCGGGTTTTTTTGGCCCAAAAATGACAGTGTCAAAAATAAAGTCCTTCATTAAAAAGGCTACCATTCCTACAATAACCACCGCCAAAGTTGATCGGATAAGGTGCCACCGCAGCTCTTCCAAATGATCCAGGAAAGACATTTCATTGGGGTCCTCAGTTCGCTTTGCCATTAGAGTATGCCTTCGTTAATAAGGTTGTGTAAGTGTACTACTCCCAGGTAAGTATCGTCCTTTTTTACGAGCAACTGTGAGATGCCGTTTTTTTGCATCTCCTTAAGCGCATTAACCGCCAATACTCCGGGATCTATTGTTTTTGGATTTTTAGTCATAATATCCCTCGCTGTGAGGCCATTGATATTTTCGTATTTGTTTAGCATTCTACGAATATCACCATCCGTAACAATACCTATAAGTTTGCCATCCTCTAATACGGCTGCAACTCCCAGCATCTTCTCAGAGATCTCAACAATCACATTCTTTATGGCCGAATTGGCCTCAACCTGCGGCTTCATATTTTTTTCTGAAATATCAGTTACCCGCAGGTACAGTTTCTTTCCTAAAGTACCCCCGGGGTGAAACTTCGCAAAATCCTTTGGGCTAAATCCTCTTAATTCCAATAGACAAATTGCCAGGGCATCACCCATAACCAGTTGGGCTGTAGTACTTGTCGTAGGGGCAAGATTATTTGGGCAGGCTTCCTTCTCTACATAGGTGTTCAAAATAAAATCTGCTTGTTCTGCTAAATAAGATTTTGTATTACCGGTCATGGCTATTAATTTGTTACTCCCTATTTTGATCAAAGGAACCAACATCTTAATCTCAGGGGTATTGCCACTTTTAGAAATACAGATTACAATGTCTTTCTGCTGAATGGTGCCCAGATCTCCATGGATAGCGTCTGCTGCATGCATAAAGATAGCAGGAGTGCCGGTAGAATTGAGTGTGGCCACTATTTTAGAGGCAATCAAAGCGCTTTTTCCAATTCCTGTTATGACAACCCTACCTTTTCCATGGTAAATGCATTCTACAGAATCCGAAAATTGTTGATCCAGGAGTGAAGCCAAATGGTGGATGGCGTCTCCTTCGGTACTTATAGTTTTTTTTGCCAGTTCCAATATGCTTTTGCTCTTGCTCAAAGTACCTTGATAATTTTGTGAAATTGAATGCAGATTTTGTCTAAAAATGTAATTGCTTTCTAAAAGAATGTATTATATTTAAGAAAACAAAATTACGTAAACTTATTTTATAGGGTATTCTTATAACACAAGAAAAATACTTCAACAACCCAAAAACATTTAGTGAACTATAGCTTATTGTGATGCAAGGGATTTTTAATGCAGCTGAGATAAAATAAATTATTAGGGAATGGTATTGAATGATACGGAACTTCAAACATCACTCAAAAAGTATTTTGGATTTTCTACTTTTAAAGGTCTTCAGGAAGAGGTAATTAAGAACGTTGTAAAAGGCAAAAACACCTTTGTAATAATGCCCACAGGCGGCGGTAAGTCCCTGTGCTATCAACTTCCTGCACTAATGGAGGAAGGTACGGCTATTGTAGTTTCTCCACTGATCGCCCTTATGAAAAACCAGGTAGATGCTCTACGGGGTATTTCTTCTAACCACGGTGTTGCCCATGTACTTAATTCATCTCTTAACAAAACAGAGGTTAAACAGGTAAAACAGGATATTTCCGACGGTATCACCAAACTATTGTACGTGGCGCCGGAATCCTTAACTAAGGAAGATTACATTCAATTTTTACAATCGGTTCCCCTTTCGTTTGTCGCAATAGATGAAGCCCATTGTATCTCTGAATGGGGACACGATTTCCGGCCTGAATACAGAAATTTAAGATCTATCATCGATAGATTGGGAGATGATATCCCTATTGTAGGGTTAACTGCCACTGCTACTCCAAAAGTTCAGGAAGACATCATTAAGAATCTCGGTATCACGGATGCCAAATTATTTAAAGCATCATTCAACAGGCCTAACTTGTTCTATGAGGTACGGCCAAAGACGAAGAATGTTGAAGCAGACATTATTCGTTTTGTGAAAAAAAATTCTGGTAAATCGGGGATAATCTATTGCCTCAGCCGTAAAAAAGTGGAAGAACTGGCACAGGTACTCCAGGTAAATGGTGTAAGTGCTGTGCCATATCATGCCGGGTTCGACGGGAAGACCAGATCAAAGTATCAGGACATGTTCTTAATGGAAGATGTTGACGTGGTGGTGGCTACCATCGCATTTGGAATGGGTATAGACAAACCGGATGTTCGTTTTGTGATCCATCACGATATCCCGAAAAGTATAGAGAGTTATTACCAGGAAACTGGCAGGGCCGGCAGGGATGGAGGAGAAGGACATTGTCTTGCTTTTTACTCCTATAAAGATGTTGAGAAGCTGGAAAAGTTCATGTCGGGTAAACCCGTGGCGGAACAGGAGATAGGGAATGCATTACTGCAGGAGATCGTTGCGTATGCGGAGACCTCTATTTCTAGAAGGAAATTTATTTTACATTATTTTGGAGAAGAATTCGATGAGGTAGATGGGGATGGAGCAGGCATGGATGACAATGCCAGAAATCCAAAGGAGAAAGAAGAGGCCATGGACAATGTGGTTAAATTGATCCTGGCGATAAAGGGAACTAACGAAAAATTTAAGTCGAAGGAAATAGTAAAAACTTTGATTGGTGCAACAAATGCCCTTATAACATCCCATAAGACCGATGAAAAGGAGTTCTTTGGATCAGGGGCAGATAGGCCTAAGGAATATTGGATGGCCCTTATACGGCAAGCGCTGGTGGCCGGACTTCTAAAAAAAGAAATTGAGCAATATGGCATTCTTCATGTAACGCAGGCTGGAGAGACCTTCTTAAAGCAGCCAACTTCCTTTATGATGACCAAGGACCATGTCTACAGTGCAGAGATGGATGATGCCATCGTTTCTGCGGCCAAAAAATCGGGAGGTGTGGCCGATGAGCGACTTTTAAAACTCCTGAAAGATCTGAGAAAGAGAGAAGCCAAAAATCTGGACGTACCACCTTTTGTGGTATTTCAGGATCCTTCACTAGAAGATATGGCTCTCAAATATCCTATAAGTATGGAAGAGATGATCACCATACATGGGGTAGGAGAAGGGAAAGCAAAAAAATACGGCACGCCTTTTTTGAAAATGATCGCTAATTATGTGGAAGAAAATGATATAATTAGACCAGACGATCTTGTGGTAAAAAGCACCGGTGCCAATTCCGGATTAAAATTGTACATCATACAAAATGTTGACCGAAAACTACCACTAGATGATATAGCTGCCGCCAAGGGGCTGGAGATCAATGAGCTGGTAAAGGAAATGGAACAGATAGTCTTTAGCGGTACAAAACTAAACATCGGATATTGGATCGATGAGATCCTGGATGAAGACCAGCAAGATGAAATTCACGACTATTTCTTAGAGGCTGAATCTGATGATATAGAAGAAGCCTTAAAAGAATTCGATGGGGATTATGAAGATGAAGAACTAAGACTATATCGTTTAAAATTCATGAGTGAGGTGGCTAATTAGTCTCTAAAAGCAAATAAAAAAAACCCCGAATATTCGGGGTTTTATATTTTTAGAAGTCATTGAATTCTCCTGCGGAAATTAGGGCAACGATGACCCCAAAGTAAAGGATTACAAATACTAAATAACACAAGGCCAGTGCCAGGCCAACATACGATAGTACCCTTCCTGTTTTTACATTTTCATAACCCGTATACACACCGGGGTTTTCATTGTAAAGTCGTTCTGCTTTACCTGCACTATTAAGCCCTATAATGGTGAAAATTATCCCAAAAGGCCCGCAGCAAAACAAGGTCAATACCACCGATAGTATTCCCATAGTTAGGGCATTACTGGCCCCGGGGAGTGATTGTTGGTTCATATTGTTTGTTATTTAGGTTTATTCTTCAAGTCCAAACTGTTCCATGATCTCCTGAGATTTGCGCATGGCTTCTTCCCATCCACCCATGGCCCATAGGTTGTAAATATTAAAAATCAAATACACTACTCCCAAAACGAGACCAATGATTACCAATATCTTGGCAGTTTTCAATTGACTTTGATTAGAATACAGCTCCGGATTTTCCATCAAGGTCTTTTCATCCTTTTTTACGAGAAAGAGCCCTATCCCAGACATGATGATGGCCGGAATTCCCCAGATGCAGCAACAGAGGTAGGAAAGAATGGCAAGAACTATAACTATAGTAACATTAGGTAATTTTTGTTGTTCCATAAGGGTTAGATTGGTTATATTATTTTTAAAAAGAAATTAATAAGAATCGAAAGAACACTTATAATCATCAGGCTAATGATAATTTTGTTGACGTATTTAATTTTAAAGAATTGATCCAGCAATAAAAAACTGAACAATACTAAAATTGGATAAATAGCCGGATACATTTGAAATGCAGCAAGAAACTCTCCCTGAAACAACAGATAGACAGATCGCTGAATTCCACATCCCGGACAATCCATCCCAAATAACTGCTTACTTAGACAAGGCAGCATATAGTCTTTTGCAACAAGAAAAAATAAAGCCAGTTTCACCGGATGTTTGTTAAGGTTCTTTAACCGAAAAATACTATTAATTTTAGGGAATGAAAATTAATTCGACCTTTTATTTTTAATTGTCGCGACCATTTTTAACACTAAACTTGCACTTACAATGATAAAACTAGAAGTAGGCGATAAAGTTCAGGTGCTAGACGATACTATGGTAGGTACTGTCAAGGAAGTAGTTGGGTCAACCATCACTGTTATCTCTTCAGACGGTTTTGAACTGGAGTTTGACCAATCGGAATTATTGCTAGATGAAGGACGTGGCGTATTAAAGGTCAGTAATTTTGAGGTGGCGGAAGCAAAGAGTCAAAAAGACAAACCTAAAAAGAAAACACCAGCAAAAGTTAAAGCAAAAGATCGCAACATCCCTAAGATGGAAGTGGACCTGCACATTCATCATTTAGTACCTACAACCAGGGGGATGAGTAATTTTGATATGCTGAACATTCAGATAGACACCGCAAAAAGACAACTAGAATTTGCCATTAGTAAGCGTATTCAGAAAGTGGTGTTTATTCATGGGGTAGGTGCGGGTGTTTTAAAGGAAGAATTGTATTATTTATTCAGGAAATATCCAAATATCACCCATTACGACGCAGACTTTCAGAAATATGGTCTAGGAGCTACAGAGATCTATATTTATCAGAATCCCTAAATTCTCAATTTACAGTTCGGTTGTAATAGTGCCAAATTCATTGATACTGATATCCGTAATACGCTCGCCTTGCTCATTGATAAGGGTAACATTTCTAAGGAGGATGGTATGTTCAAATAGTGTGGAGTCTGATGAATTTTGACTGGTACTGATCAAAACCTCCCCATTTGTAGCCTCTATTTCTTCCAGAACGCTTGGCGTGGTTAAGGGGATTGCATCACAGAAGTAATTCTTACTCACTGTGCCCGTAAACAAACGGTAGATTAAATTACTTTGCCCAGGAAGTGTGCTTACAATAGTGTCCTGGGAAACTTCGTTCTGGAGAAGTCCGCTTTGTAATTCCAGGATCAGGGCCTCTTCCCCGTTAATTTTAAAAAAAACTGTACTTGCGGTAGTGATAGTAGCCTCACATGTCTGAATGGAAACACTGTCAAATTCAATGGACTCTATTTGAAGATCTCCATCATTGCAGGCCAATAAAACTACAAATAGTGGCAGGAAAAAGAATCGTTTCATGCTTCAAAGTTACAGTAAAATAGAAGTAAAATCCTATACCTTTGTCTCCATTTTTAAAAGATTTTACGTTTATTTCCTTTATTTTTGATTACATCTCACAATGATTAAATGAACATGGAACAGGTATATTTCGATAATGCGGCAACTACAAAGGTACGAGAAGAAGTAATTGAGAAAATGCAAGACGCACTTGCCAATTGTTATGGAAATCCTTCCTCTACCCACGGTTTTGGAAGATCGGCTAAAACGGCTATTGAGACTGCAAGAAAGACTATTGCAAAATACCTGAACGCTCATCCTTCTGAGATCATTTTTACTTCGGGAGGTACAGAGGCAGATAATATGATATTGAGATGCTCCGTACGAGATTTAGGAATAAAAACCATTATTACTTCTAGAATTGAACACCATGCTGTATTGCATACGGTGGAGGAACTGGAAAAAGATCAGAACGTTAATGTAGCGTATGTAAATCTGGATGCAGCTGGCAATCCGGATCTTGATCATCTAAGGAAACTATTGGAAGAACACCAGGGGAAGAAGCTGGTAAGTCTTATGCACGTGAACAATGAGATTGGCAATATAATTGACATACAGGCCATTTGTTCCTTATGTAAAGAACACGATGCTTTATTCCATTCAGATACCGTACAATCCATAGGCCATTATAGCTGGGATGTACAGGAAACACCCATCGATTTTATGACTGCAGCGGCCCATAAATTCCACGGTCCAAAAGGAGTGGGTTTTGCCTATCTCAGGAAAAATACAGGATTAAAACCAATGATCGTAGGAGGATCACAAGAACGAGGCTACAGGGCAGGTACAGAACCTTTTCACAATATAGTTGGTCTGGAAGAAGCTTTTATCCTGGCATATGACAATTTGGAGAAAGAGAAAAAGTATGTATCCTCCCTAAAGAAACACTTTATCCAAGCCATTAAAAAAGCCTTTCCTGAAGCATCTTTTAATGGTTTATCCGGGGACATGGAGAAGAGTACCTATACCTTGGTCAACGTGCGTTTGCCTATCTCTCAGGAAAAGGCACTTATGTTATTGTTCCATCTTGATATTAAGGGAGTGGCCTGTTCTAAAGGCAGTGCTTGCCAGTCTGGCAGTGATGCCGGTTCTCATGTGCTAACCGAGATCTTAACTGCAGAAGAACTAAAAAATCCATCGCTTCGCTTCTCATTTTCCATTTATAACACAAAGGAGGAAATAGACTATGCTGTAAATGAATTAAAAGAATTCAGTAAAGATGAAAAGGCGCCGGCCATCTCCTAGCGCTCTTTGTCATAAGGAAATTTTCGGGTAGCTTTTTTCATCATGGATTCTATGAGATCTGTGGTATTCCTCCCCGATTTTTTATTGATCTCCTTTTCGTATTTCCACAACAGTTTGCCAGTTTGGCCATCACTTACTTTAATCCCGATTCTGCCATAGTTGGCATCGCCCAGAATGTAATCAATAAAACTAAATTTGGAGGGTATCCCTTCTGAGAGCAAGATATTGAGGTTCATATTACCGCTAACGATCCCGTCTACCTCTAAAATTTCACTTAATTGCTTAATGGTGTAAGTGTCAATATTTTCGTAGGTGATATTATTTTGAGCTAAGATGGCATTGGTATTATTGGTATTTTGAAAATCTACGGAGAATTTTTTTCGTTTCTTACCACGTCCAAAATAGGTTTCCAGGGCATCCTGAACGGCATATCCTTCACGCTCTTCTAATTTTGTCAGATCCGATTCATCCACTTCTTCCTTAAGTTCTAGGTTGGTAAAAAATGGGATGATTGCCAAAATCTTATGATCCTCACTTAGGGTCTCGAATTTATCACTTTGGTAAATATTCTTTTGAGCTTGCAATGTTAGCAAGGGGATAAAAAGCAAAAAGTAGAAAAAATATTTCATCTGGCTGTATTCACTAAAAACGTACGCGTAATTTTATATTCAGTATTCGTGAGGTCATAAAATTTGGCACTGCAAACTCATTTTTGCTGTCCACATCTCTAACCCAGGTATTGGTAATGGCATTTTGATTATTAAAAAGATTGAAAATCTCGAATCCCAATTGCAACTCTTTACAATGATGTAACCAATGGCCTTCCGGAAAAGATTGATTTTCATCTACAAAAATATGAGAAATTCCCAAATCGGCGCGTTTATAATCCCTTAATCTGTTTTGATAGACATAAGGATCCGAATAACTGGGAGAACCACCCGGTACTCCTGTACTATAGACCAAATTTAAATACATCTTTAAATTGGGGATGGTAGGAACGTAATCCTGGAACAAGATAGCAGCCTTTAGACGCTGATCTGTTGGCCTGGGAATATACCCCCGGTCCTCGCTATTTTCTTTGGTAGATATGTATCCTAAACTAATCCAGGACTCTGTACCCGGCACAAAGGCGCCATACAATCTAAGATCCAGACCATAAACATAGGCCGTTGCATTGTTGTTAGCCACATAGCGCAAACGTACATCTTCTAAAGTATAGGTGTTTACATCCCAAAGGCTTTTGTAATATGCCTCACTGTGTAAACTAAAAGGTCTGTCCCATAATTGAAAGCTGTATTCATTCCCTAAAAGGAGATGGTAGGCTTTCTGGGCCTTTACTTCCGGCCTGATGGTCCCTTCCGAATCCCTTAACTCTCTGTAAAATGGAGGTTGTTGATAAAGTCCCGTGCTAAGTCGAAATACAATATCTTTCTCCCAGGCTGGCTTTAGTGCAAATTGAGCTCTCGGACTAATGATAAACTGCGAGTTTTGAGAAAATCCATCGCCTTTTAAGCTCCAGTGCTGTGCTCTAACCCCAAGATTGTATGAGAATGTATGTTTCCCCAGGCTTATTCGCTTGCTGAGTTGCAGATAGCTGGCCAAGCGTTGAGTTTGAGTGGCATTCCTGGCATTGATATTCTGGTAGGCTACCAAAGGGGCTACAAAGGGTTCTTCGGGTTGATTGTTTATAAATTCTTCCCTTGGAGGTCGTATAAAGAACCCTGCGGAATCTATAAATTCTGATTCACGGATCTGATCTCTCACATCTTCATAGGTATACCGAAGTCCCCATGTTACTACCGAACTGTTTTTTCGATATTCACCCTTGTGAGACACCGTATGGATAAGAGCATCAAGGTCATTTCGGGAACGATTGTATTGAGCACCAATACCCCTGGAAGAGGTTGCCTCCCCCAAATTATTACTACCCAGGTTGGTTTCTATTTCACCCAATTCGTATTGTGCAATAACATCGGAGTATTCTTCCTCTACAGTATGGTAGAGCGATGTTATAAAATTCAACCGAAGGTGTTCATTGACAAAATAATCTGCTTTCAGAGCACCCAAGGCTGTTGAATAGGTATTCTTTTCCTGTCCCAGATAAAAGATCTGCAAGGCCTGTGGGTTGGCGATAGTGCCAAAATTAGTTTGTCGGGTTTGTGGCTGGTTACGGTATTCATTGAGGCCCAGATTCCCCAAAAAATGAAGGTGTATTCTCGGAGAGAACCTATAGGTAAGGTAACTTTGAAGGTCTACAAAAATAGGGTTAAAGTTGCTCTTGGTTTGTTGGCTGTTTACCAATAAGCTATTGTTGCGATATCTAATGCCCGTTACACTGCTGAAGTTCTTATTCTTGGAAATGGTTTCCAAGGTAGTGCTGGCACCGAGTAAACTTGCTTCCGCCTGAAGTGCAAAACGCACCGGGATCTTGTATGTAATGTCTAAAACTGATGAAAGTTTATCGCCGTATTTTGCCTGAAACCCTCCTGGCGAAAAAGAAACTTTTTCCACCATATCACTATTTACAAAACTAAAACCTTCCTGTTGTCCCGCACGAATTAGAAATGGCCGATATACTTCTATCTCATTAACGTAAACAAGGTTTTCATCGTAATTCCCACCGCGGACCCCATATTGTGTACTAAGCTCGTTATTGGAAAACACACCGGGGAGTAGCTTCAGTACATTTTCGATACCTGCATTGGCTCCCGGGATCTTTGTTGCGAGATCAGCTGATAGATTGGTAATTCCGGAAACCAATTTTTCGCCGGTTGCAGAAACTACAACGCTATCTATCTGGATCGCATGGGTCTTCATCACAGGGTTAAATGCAAAGACCTGATTGGTGGTTAAGACAAGACCTCTTAATTCTACTCTTTCATGACCTAGATGAGAAAATATGAGGGTAATTTCGGTATCTGCCTTTACCTCAAGAAGATAATACCCATTGTTGTCCGAGATTGTGCCTCCACTTCCCGAAGCAATAGAAACGTTAGATAAAGGTCTGTTTCCTTCATCTAAAATGATACCTGTTATGGTGGCAGATTGCGCTGAAAGGAAGGTAGCAGCGCATAAGAATACAGTAAAAAGTAAAATCCCGTGACGGTTCAATAGGCTAATTTCTATAAAAACTACTCGTAAAGGTAGTAGAATTCCCAACATTATCAGTCACTACTACCCGGAGGTCATACTGCTTTTTATCCAGGATTTTATCGTCAAAATTATAAGTGAGAGTTCTGCTCTTGGGTTCATATTCCATCAAGATCCATTCTCCGTTTAGCGTGGCTTCATAGGTTGCAATCCCACTGAAGTCATCTGCAATAATTAAACTCAAATATTTGTAGTTCGTCAGCCACTGCTTTGTTTTAAAGTTCTTAGGCCGTATTAGGGGAGGAACAGTATCATTTGCTATGGTATAGGTTCCCAGGTTCCTGGTACGGGTAGTAAATGTTTTTCCCCGCTTATAGGTCTTAACATACTCCGGGTTGTTCTTCATGTCTAAACGAGCTATAAAAGCTGTTTTCCTATACTTTTCAGACAGGTGAGAGGTATTAAACGTCAGGGTGAAGTTCTTATGCGCAGGAACGCTGTTGTTATGAATGGTAACCGTATCCCCACCATCTTGAAGATCTATATAAAAATCTTTGTAAAAGGTATTGGCCGGAAAATACACCTTTGCTTTGCCCAGTTCAAAGTTATTTGGTTTTGTCGCAACGATATAGTGCTCAGTTTTCTCTGGTGTTTTTATATTTACAAGTGGCTCTCTCTGACCTACTATCGGAATTACAAGCTTGGTTAAATTCCCTTCCAGATCACTCATATCTATTTCCACGGTATAATCAGCACCTTCATCAACCCGTATTTTTCCTTTATTTTTTAAGGTAGTGTAGATACTTAAGTTGTTTCCAGCTTCTATAAAACAACGTTGAATTCTTCTTCTGTATTTAGCAAAGTATTCATAATCTATAAGAGTATTTATTAATCTGGTCTCACCAAAGGAAAACTTCTCAAAATTAAAAGCGGTATAGACCGTGCCATTTACTTTTTGCACAAGGGAGTAAAGTCCGTTTTGATTTGCAGCCAGATCTTGTCTGTCAAAGGCGGCAATCCCAAACCCAATGGTGCCCATAGCCTTTACTTTTTCGGCCAGATATGTCCCATCTGCCTGCCTGCTGAATGGAATCTCTATCCTGTCATTACTTTGATTAACAACCGAATTTTGCGACAAGGGATAGGCATAAAGCGCTTGAATGGTTGGGTTGGTGGCATCGCGTACATCTAGCCCGTACAATAGGGGATTGGTTGGTTTTTCTGAGATACTACTTCTTATTTCAAAATGAAGGTGAGGCCCTGAAGAACCTCCGGTGTTGCCTGTATAGGCAATCAATGAATCTTTGGATACCCTAAGTTCGCCGTATTCCGGAAACACTTCAATCTCATAGGAACGTTTTTGATATTGTATCTTTTTTACATAGGCCTCTATTTCCGGACTAAATTTTTGCAAATGTCCATATACTGAGGTATACCCATTTGGATGGGCAATGTATAGTGCTTTTCCATATCCCCAATGAGATATCTTGATCCTTGTAACTGTTCCATCGCCTATGGCAACTACCGGTAACCCTTGTCTTTGTTGCGTCTTGATGTCTATTCCGGAATGGAAGTGATTAGAGCGCAATTCACCAAAGGTGCCGGCCAGGATAAGGGGGATCTCCAGCGGCGAACGGAAGGCATCTTTAGGATATTGCTCCTGTCCAAATGACAAATTAAACAATATCAGAAAAATAAGGACAATAAGCTTTTTCATAAACAATGATTGGCGCGAAATTAATTAATAGCAGCTTAACATTAAAATAAATATACGGTCAAGGTGTATTTGTTTGAGTACTTGATCTTGGTGTAGTGATCATTACTTAAAAACACGCTAAACTAATTTTGAAAATGATCATTAATAATTGAAAAAACTATTGCTAAGTCGTTCTAGGTGTGTTAACTTTGTTATGAACGCATTGATATTTGCCCATGAGCGAATTGGTTGAGATAGTTGATTCTCTTGAAAATAAGATTAGCAAGTTATTACACAAGTTAGAATTGCTCAATCAGGCAAAAGGAAGACTGGAAGATGAATTGGTACAGCTAAAAGCCGACCAGGAAATCACAAAGAATTCCGTCTTAGAATGGGAGGAGAAATACGAATCCCTGAAACTGGCAAGTACAATGTTGGGCAGTGAAACAAATAAAACAGAAGCCAAGCTCAAAATAAATACATTGGTCAGAGAGTTAGATCATTGCATCGCACAGCTCGCTGAATAATGGACTCAAAATATGGCCGAGAAGCTAAAAATTAAGCTATCTATTGCAGACAGGGTATATCCTCTGACAATAGACCCAAGTCAGGAAGAAGGCTTGAGGAAAGCAGCTAAGAATATTGAGCAACTCGCCAAAAAATTTGAGCAAAATTATGCCGTAAGAGATAAACAGGATGTACTGGCCATGTGTGCCTTGCAGTTTGCCTCTAAGATTGAACAAGGCGGCTTAGATAAAATGGAAGATACCAAGGATGTTGTGGAGCGCTTAACCGCTCTTGATGAATTGGTGAACGCCAAGCTTAGCTTAAAATAAGTTCTTTAACATATATCAAAGTTATTGCCCACATTGGTATTTAATTTTTGACAAACTCAACATTAATTTTTTTGAAAAGGGTGAGTTTAGATTGTAAAAGCAGGCCTTCTAGAAAGGATCCTTGAGCAGTCTGTTAGCCCTAAACCTGTTCATAGGAGTTTGTACAAAACTTCCATCAATGTGGGCTTTTTTTATTCCCCGAATTACTGAATTAAGTCGGGTTAGAATAAAACAACCTGAGAAGAATTTATTTTTGAAACGTTCAAAAAGAACTCATCAAAACAAGTGTACAAATGGGCATTGCCCATTATAAATCTAAACATACTCATGGATACTACTACAATACTCATCGCAGGGGCCATAGGATTGCTAATAGGCTTTATAATTGCAAAATTCCTTGAAAAAGGTAAGGCTTCCAAAACGCTGGCGAATGCAAAAAAGGAGGCAGCGATGCTTTTAAAAAATGCAGAAAAAGACGGCGAGAATATCAAGAAAGACAAGATCTTTCAGGCCAAAGAAAAGTTTCTGGAATTAAAAGCGGAGCATGAAAAAGTGATTATCAATAAGGATAAGAAAATTTCAGAATCCGAAAAACGTACCAGGGATAAAGAGTCTCAGGTAAGTAGTGAACTGGCAAGGAACAAGAAGCTGAATGACCAGGTAGAAAGTAAGATCAAGGATCTGGATCACAAGGTAGAACTATATGATAAAAAACATGCTGAGCTCGAAAAATTGCATAAAAACCAGGTGCAGCAATTAGAAGTTATTTCCGGGCTATCTGCAGAAGACGCCACCAATCAACTCCTGGAATCACTGAAAGAGACTGCCAAAAACGAGGCCATGGTCTATATGCAGACTACCCTGGAAGAGGCAAAACTTACTGCTCAACAGGAGGCAAAGAAAATAGTGATCAACACCATACAGCGTATAGGTACTGAAGAGGCGGTTGAAAATTGCGTTTCTGTCTTTAACTTAGAGTCTGATGATGTGAAAGGGAGGATCATTGGTCGTGAAGGAAGAAACATTAGAGCCATAGAAGCTGCAACCGGTGTAGAGATCATTGTAGATGATACTCCGGAAGCTATCATTCTTTCCTGTTTTGATTCAGTACGCAGGGAAGTAGCCAGGCTCTCACTTCACAAATTAGTTACAGACGGCAGAATTCATCCGGCACGTATTGAGGAAGTAGTGCGAAAGACTGAAAAACAGATAGAACAGGAGATCGTAGAAATTGGAAAACGAACAGTTATTGATCTGGGTATTCATGGCTTGCATCCGGAATTGATCAAGGCGGTGGGGAGAATGAAATATCGCTCGTCATACGGGCAAAATTTATTACAGCATTCACGGGAAGTTGCAAAGCTCTGTGGTGTAATGGCCGCAGAATTAGGATTGAATCCAAAATTAGCCAAAAGAGCGGGGCTGCTTCACGATATAGGAAAAGTACCAAATACCGAGACCGAAGTAGAAATTCCACATGCCATCCTGGGGATGCAGTGGGCCGAGAAGTACGGAGAGAAACCAGAAGTCTGCAATGCAATTGGGGCTCATCATGATGAGATAGAAATGAAAACACTTATCTCTCCAATTATTCAGGTTTGTGATGCCATTAGCGGAGCCAGACCGGGAGCCAGGAGACAGGTGCTCGATTCTTACATACAGCGACTCAAAGATCTTGAAGATATCGCCTTCGGATTTGGTGGGGTTCAAAAAGCATACGCCATTCAGGCAGGAAGAGAGCTCAGGGTTATAGTAGAAAGCGAAAAAGTAAGTGACGAAAAAGCGGCACAATTGTCCTTTGAGATCTCACAAAAGATCCAGACAGATATGACGTATCCGGGGCAGGTTAAAGTAACTGTGATCAGGGAAACTCGTTCTGTAAACGTTGCAAAATAATAGGGAGCATAACTACTGGCTATTATAGACTAACACTTTTTATTGCGATGTGAGGTTTTCTTCGGGAGTCTTAATCCATCAAAAAGGTAAAGGACAGCGATGCAATACTTGCCGCTAGTCCAGAATTCCGTTTATAATGATCGTATTTCAGATCGATTTGTTTTAATCCTATTTTCCAGATCCTCAGTTTTGTAAAGATATCTGTATACGTAATTCCCATACCAAACTGGTTGGCATTATATTCAGATAGGTCGTAGTCTGAAGTGTAAAAGACATCAGTAGAAAGATGTCCTTCATAAGCCGCAAAATAATCAGCAGCCGTCTGCGTATAATATCTGTAAGACGGATATATGGTAAAGGAGCTTGAGATCTTAACAGGTATTTCCAGGTTGGCGGTGTGCGACCTAATACCCCAGTCATCAGTATAATATCTGTAATAACTACGAAGAACTATAATTTCATTTAAATAGTAATTAAGTCGGCCACCTATGGCCACTTTCGTTCTGCTTTCCGGAAGCCTTTCAACATCATCAGCCAGTTGAAAATTTTCAATAAATGAGTCTGCCACATCACCGAAATAGACCCGTTGAAACGGGGTGGAAAGCAATCCTTCTTGTACTACGAGATCTGCCATTAGTATTCCCTGTAATTTCTTGCTCAGGATCTGGGATAGGTTCACTCCCAGAGAATATGAGTTTCGGTTTTCTTTCTCAAAAGCAGAAAACGCCGGAGCGTAATTTGGATTTCCACTAATAGTATTCACGGAAAAGAACGGGTCGTTGATCCCATTACCACCTGATTGGAAAGGACGTAATTCTGTAGGGTATATGGCATTCCATTTGTCCAGATAAATATTGGTGTTAATACTAAGTTCAGTATTTTTCTCATTAAAGAGTCGGGTATAGCTACCGCCAAAACCAAGAGAGAAATAATCGTATTCAACAGCTGCAGCCAGTTTTGCGGTCCAAATAGAATTACGGTCATCCGAACTATGACTATATCCCAAAGTTAGGTTGCTCCATAAATCACTACCAGATGCTCCTGAGGATGCCTGGAACGCATTGGCAGGATTTGAACCATCAAAAGGGTTAACATTACTGGAACTAGCTGAGGTATATGCCGAAATACCGGCATCAACCGTTAAAACATCGTCGTCATTCAAAGGGATAGATACCACAAATGTCCCGGTAGCATCTGTCAGTTCTTCTGTGCCTATTCCCCCGCTCACGGCGGCATTACTCCCATCTTGTGTATAATAGCTGCTTAGAAAGGCTACTTCCGCAACTTCCAGCACTCTTTTTTTATAGGTTTCCTGAGCCTCCAAAGTACCAAGGGAGCAAAGTAGAAAAAGTCCTATGAGAGCAATATGTAGTTTTTTTTCTTTCATTCCATGTAATTAGTTACAACCGCAGCCACCTCCTGTTTTACCGCCATTAGCACCAACGGCAGCTTCTCGGTAGGAATGAAAAGTTGTTAAGTTTCGATCACACTTTCTATCGGCCAAAACCATGTCCGGATCATTTAGGTAGACCTTGTCGTATTCCTTTACAACCACACAGGAGCAGAAGCATAGCAATAAGGCAGGAACCAGGATCACTTTTTTTATCATGTTTTTTGGATTTTTATATTGTTAGAGGTAATAATTCCACCTTTATCATCTATGATAACACATTCTATCTGAGGCAGTTGATTGATCCTGTCTATACCCACTTCAACCCCCATGACAAAAATAGCTGTGGCAAGGGCATCCGCTAATTCTGCACTAGGTGCAAATACTGTGGCACTAATGATTCCAGTAGCGGGGTAGCCGCTTCTTGGATCAATTATATGGCTATACCGTATGCCATTGAAACTAACAAATTTTTCATAGTTCCCCGAAGTAACTACGGCACCTTCTTTTATGGGAAGTATTGCGAAGACCTTATTCTTGTTTAAAGGATTGGTGATGGCTATTTGCCATTCTTTTCCATTTGGTTGTTTTCCCCAGGTATTCATATCCCCGGAGGCGTTTATGATCCCTGCGGTTACTCCCTGATCTATAAGCAGTGTTTTTGCTTTGTCTGCGGCATATCCTTTACCAATACCTCCAAAGCCAATTTTCATTCCTTTTTTTTCCAGGAATACGGTTTTGTGATCCTTGTCCATCAGAATATGCTGAAATCCTACTTTTTCAACGGAGTTCTTAATTTGTTCTATTGTTGGCATTTGGGTCATACTACCATCAAAAGTCCATATTTTGTCCATGGAGGCGTAGCTTATGTCAAAGGCACCATCGGTTAGTTTAGAGATCTCGAGGGCTCTGTTGATGAGATCGAATAATTCCGGAGAAACTTTTACAGGTTGCACACCTGCATTTCGGTTTATCTCGGAGGTCTCAGAATCAGGATCCCAGGAGGAGATAAGTTTTTCAATTCTATGGATCTCATTCACTGCCAAATCAATATAACCAGATCCTGTGGTTTTGTCATCGGCCACCACGGTGATATCAAATTTGCTGCCCATTAGTTTAAGGGTTCTGGTGTGGGACTCTTGTGAACGAAGAGGGTGTAGAACACCCAGAAGAAACAGTAATAAAAAGATTCTATACATCCTATGATCAGGATTTAAAAGGATTCCAGTAGCTGAATATACTCCGTGGGATCCATTTTTTTATAGCTTGTGGTTCCCAAAACATTTCCATCTTTATTCATCACAACTACATACGGAAAGTAACCATTCTGATTGTACTGTGCTGCCAGTGCCTTATTTTTTTCTTGTTGCTCCAAGGGTAGTGCATTGCCTTTCTTTTTAGGAAAATCGGCCTTGAGCATCACAAAATGATCTCGTGCATACGACTTAAAGGTATCCGAACTCCATATCTCACGATCTAATTTTATACAAGGGGCACACCAGTCCGATCCCTGAAAGACAAGGATAATAGCAAGATCTTGCTCAGAAGCCAGTTTTTTGGCGCTAGTGAGATCTGTTTGCCATTCCTGAGCCATGCAAGGCAGCAAAAAAAGCAATAAGAATCCAGAGAGAAATAAATGCTTCATTTTCAGCTAATATACCATGTTAACGCAGCTTTCAATTCCTTGGTATTTACAGATGGGAATTTTTGAGTATTATTTTGGGATTAGTAAAATTGTCATATCAAAAACTACTTTCTAGTATTCAATTACCCAGATGTTTTTGGTAAAAGTCCCAGACTTCATGAGCCACATCGCGACCTAATTGTAAGCCCGCAATATTGTCTGCCTGAATATGATACCCTCCCATAACACGTGAGATTCCTGCCATTTCAGCTGTTTCAGTAAAAGTTGAAAATTTCAGGACTACAGTATCTCCTATATTGTCTGGTTCTGTCAGGGCTCCTGCGACCAGGGTTGCCTTTTCTCCAAAATTATCACTTCCTGTCCATAATTTCAGGGCTTCTCCACAACCTCCGCTGATAGTACTGTGGCCGGAAACATAACTGGGAAAAGGCGGACAAAGAAAAGTTTCGGGGGAATAAGGTCTCCATTCCTGTCCCTTAAGATTTTTCATGCCCTTGCCTTCACCTCCCCACGCTTTAATGATCTGGTCTTCATAATATTGATGTACAAGTGCATAGGGCCTGGCATAGTCATAAAACATCTTGGAATCCCAGGAAGCAATAAACGCATCCATGGCCACTACCTGGTTATAGAAATACATTTTAACATCATCATCCAACATATGCTGATCACGACGAGAAACATCCTGTGCAAATTTTAACCAGTGTCCGGCTTGCTGTACAGATTGAGGGCCATCTCTCATAAATTCTACCAAAGCCTTATCATGATCTGTTAGATTAGCCTGCAGGGCAATGACTTCTGCCACCTCTTCTTTTAGTTGTTCACTTCCGATCATAGGAGGTGGGCCCGGCCTAAACTGATCACCACTTTTTAAGGCTATTGGTTTCACCTTGTCCCAAAATGGCGTAAGGCATCCCGGGGCGTAAAAACCACCTTTCCCGTCCGAAAAGTATTTGGGTTGCCATCTGTTGGGATCTACGTTAGAATCCGCAGAATTAATAGGTTCGTAACCTACATAGTTAAAATAGGGTTCCCCATTAGAGCCATCTTCTTCTCCATATTGGTTTGCACCATCATTATGACGGGCTTTAATAACGGCCATAGCAGCCAGATTTCCGATACCTTCCGGCGTTTTAGGATCGAGGGATTCATTGGTAGGATCGAGGCCTAAATCCCGCATAAACTCCGAGAATATTTCTTTATCAGAATAGTAGTACTCGCACATGGTTCTGTAAGCTGCAAAACTGATGGCAATTTCTTTATTATCCAGGGTGCGAAGTTCTTTGTTCATTCTAGGTACATCAGACAGGTAGACAGGGATGGCTTTTTCATCGAACCTGCTCCAGGCATCGAAAACAGCTGTGAAAATAAGTCCCAGATAGCGGGAAGTGATAGTGGGTCTTGGGGCAAATCGTTCTGTGTCTAATGCAGTGGCTTTTAATGCCATCTCTCCCCATTTATAAGCGACATTATCAACGCCTTTTGGCTCTTGGGTAGATGAAATATTTTCTTTTCCCCTGCAACTAACTAATAAGATACAGAGTATTGCCAGTAATGAAAATTTATACATGATATTAAATGGTAAGGTTTATTCTACTTTCAGGATAATAATTCCTTATCTAAATTAAAAAATATCTCGCATTAAGCCTGACTTAAATAGATTTTTTTAGCAGAGTCCAAAGTCCCAAAACAGGACCTATTGCCAGTATAGTGTATATTAAAGTAGGAGAAAAATTAAGCTGTACGTAATTTAATAACTGAATACTAAAAATAGTGATCGCAAACCCTATGCAATTCACTAAGATTAGGGCAGAGCCTTTTAAAACAGGTTCTGCATTGTTCGCTACCATTGTGGAGAACAAAGGTGAATCTGCAATGACCACCATACCCCATAATAACAATAAACTTAGGAATAGTATCTCAGAGGGGATATGAAAAAAGAAAGGAGATAATAGGCAGCAAAGGCCAGAGAGCAGAAGTGAAAAGAAGGCCGTTTTTTTAATGCCGATCCTTTGTGATACGTAACCACCTATGACGCAGCCAATACTTCCTATTCCAATGATCAGAAAGGACCATAAAGAAATATTTAATGTCTTTCCATGCAGTACCAGATAGGTCTTTAAAATAATTGGAACAAAAGCCCAAAAAGCATATAGTTCCCACATATGGCCAAAGTAACCTATGGCTGCAGTTTTTAGTTTAGGGTTCTTAAATACTGCAAATATTGCCATTAATTCTAAAGGGTTGCCCTTCTTGCGAATGGGTCCGTCTGGAACTAAAAGTAGAATTAGCAAGCCACCAGTAAATGCCAGGCTGCTGGTTGCTGCTATAACCCAAACCCAATTGCTAAATAAACTACTGCTCTTTAATAAATGTGGCAAAGCAGTGCCAAGTACCAGGGCACCAACAAGAAATGAAAGGGATTTCCCAAGACCTTTCTCATAATAGTCGGCCGCAATTTTCATCCCCACAGGATAAATTCCCGCCAGAAAAAACCCGGTAAGATATCTGGCAATAAGTAAGGTCCAAAGCGTATTTCCCTCCCATAATAAACTAAGGTTAAAGAATCCTCCAAGTAAGGCAGAAAGAAAGAATACACGAGAAGGCGAGTAGCGGTCAGCTATAGTAAAAATTGCAAATAATAAAGTGCCACTAATAAATC
>CBDUON010000017.1:0-25357 GCA_965368835.1 uncultured Eudoraea sp.
AAAAGATCCCGGGAATTTAGGGACCATTATCAGGTTGTGCGACTGGTTTGGAATATCACAACTTGTATGTTCTACAGACACTGTAGATTGTTATAATCCGAAAGTTTTACAGGCTACCATGGGCTCAATTGCACGGGTGAACACAGTGTATATGGATATAGAAACTTTGGTCAAAACGTCGGATATTATATCTGTAGGGGCTTTTATGGAAGGCGATGCTGTTTACCAATACAGTTGGCCTTCAAAGGGGATGTTGATCATGGGTAATGAGGCACACGGAATTTCCAAAAGTTTGGAGGCCCTGTTAGATAAAAAAGTAAGTATTCCTCAATTTGGTAACCCTACCACCGAAAGTCTTAATGTAGCTACCGCAACTGCAATTCTATTGAATGAATTAAGAAGAAAATAAGTACCTGCTATTCAAAAGTAAAATTAACAAAAACACCACGCGTTCTTAAGGCATCAATATTGCCGGTCCAGGGACTGCTTGGATCATTATCGGGGATCAATTCATCGGTAATCGCAAAGACTCCTCTTATGGACGGAGAAAACTTAAAGTATTCCGTGTAAAAATCAATTCCAAACCCGAGTTCGTAATTAAATACCTGCTTTTTCATCCGAAAGGTGCCACTGCTATTGTCATCCAGACTGGCTTCATTGCTGCCAAGGTTCATGGAAGCTGAAACACCCCCTACCAGAAATGGTTTCCAGTTGCCTAATCTCTTGGTACTTACTTTTAAAAGTAAGGGAAAATTAATATAGGTAGATTTTACTTCCCTGATGGCATCATTTTCTTCTGAAAAACCAGGAAAACCAAGTGTTCTGGAACCATAATATAAACCGGGTTCAAATCGAAGATCTAAAAACTCATTGAGGCGGACTTCCCCAATAAGACCAACATTGAAACCTACTGTTTTATTAACTAAAATGTCTTGAAGATCGTTTTTATAACTAAACTTGAAATCGTATTGGTTAAAACCCAAAAAGTAGCCCCAATTTAACAAAGCCTTATCCTCGTTCTCCAGATTGATGATGGGCTTCTCATTAAATTGCGCCTGTAAATCCTGTCCTTTTATCAAAAACAACAAAACCAAAAGGAAGAAAAATCTTCTCATAAGCTTACTTTGTGGCGATATAAATAGACGCCACTCCGAATGTTTGTGGCCTATTCTCCATACCTATAAACCCAATTTTCTTTAAAATATTGTTGAATTCCACACCATGCGGAAAAACCGATGCAGATTCGCTTAAGTAGCTATAGGCAGAACGATCTTTGGAGAAGAGTTTTCCTATAGCGGGTAAGATGAATCTTGTATAAAATGAATACCCCTGTTTAAAAGGAGTCTTTGAAGGGACCGAGGTCTCAAGAATGACCAGTGTTCCTCCCGGTTTTAGGACCCTGTAGATCTCTTTTAGTCCTTTGTCTAGGTGTTCAAAATTACGTACTCCAAAGGCTACCGTTACGGCATCAAAGCTAGCCTCTTCAAATTGCAGGTTTTCACTATCTCCAACGACCATTTCAATAATGCCTTCCAAATGCTTTTGGATCACCTTTTTCTTACCTACAGATAACATCCCGGTAGAAATGTCCAGTCCTACTATTTTCCCGGCACCGGTTTCTACCAGATTAATTGCCAGATCACCAGTACCAGTTGCAATGTCAAGTATATTTTTGGGCGCTCGTTCTTTTAGAATTTTAACAACCCTCTTTCGCCATTTAACGTCAATTCCAAAAGAAATAACGCGGTTTAAACCATCGTACTCTCCAGAAATTGCATCGAACATAGTGGTAACCTGTTCTTTTTTGCCCTTTGCAGAGTCTTTATAAGGTTTAACATTCTTGGCCATTCCTATAATTTTGCGGCAAAGATACTACAATGCCTTGGTAATCATGAGGGCTATTTCGTTTATGTAATTTCTTGTCCAGGATAAAGAACCTCGTTTTTTGAGGAAGGTTTGAAATAAATTTACGTAATTTTGACCCGCAAAACCATGCAACTCTTTCTTAGATAAGTGCCGTGGCTTTATAGATCAGAATTGAACTTCTTTGATGGTCTGTACGATATGATAAAAGACTATTGTAGCTCATGAAAATTATAATCGCTGGCGCAGGTGAAGTAGGATTTCATTTGGCAAAACTACTATCCTATGAATCTCAGGATATCACCCTGATAGACACCAATAAAGAGAGTCTTATATACGCTGATAATCATTTAGATATAAGAGTATTACGAGGTGACGCTACCTCTATAGCTATCCTACAGGAGGCACATGTGGAGAAGTGCGATCTGGTGATCGGGGTAACTTCTTCTGAGACCACAAACATAACCTTGTGTATGCTGGCAAAACAGATGGGTTCAAAGAAAACCATTGCGAGGATCTCCAACACAGAGTTTTTAGATCACAGGGAAAAGATAAAATTCTCCGAACTGGGGATAGATGAGTTGATATCTCCGGAAGAATTGGCGGCTTCCGAAATACAATTGCTTCTAAATCAATCAGCATTTCACGATACTTATGAATTTGAAAATGGTGCCCTTATCATGGTGGGAGTTTCCTTGCCAAAGAGCGCGCCTTTTATTGGGAAATCTGTTAAAGAGGCCGCTTCCATCTTTCCGGAATTGCATTTTATGCCAATTGCCATGCAACGTGGAGGCACTCAATTTACACTTATACCGAGAGGTGATACTATTTTTAAGGCAGATGATCAGGTGTATTTTATTACTGATAAAAAAGGGGTTGATGAACTTTATAAACTCATCGGTAAAAAAAGGGAAGACTTAAAGAATGTCATGATCCTGGGAGGGAGTAAGGTGGGATTTAAGGCAGCTCGCGATCTGTGTGCAAAGAAATTCAATGTAAAACTAATTGAAAAGAACAAAGAAAAGGCCTTTGATCTGGCAGACATTCTGCCCAATGCCCTGGTGATAAATGGGGATGGCAGAAACGTGGAATTATTGGAGGAAGAGAGCCTAGAATCTATGGATGCCTTTATTGCGGTCACAGGAAATTCTGAGACCAATATCATGTCTTGTTTGGTGGCAAAATCAAAAAACATTAAAAAGACTATCGCTCTCGTTGAGAACATGGATTACTTTCAGTTATCACAATCAATAGGTATTGATACGCTCATTAATAAAAAACTTCTGGCAGCCAACAACATATTTCGATATATCCGAAGAGGAGAAGTGGTGGCTATGACAAGGCTCAATAACCTCAATGCTGAGATTCTTGAGTTTGAGGTAAAACCTTCTTCCAAAATGAATGGTCAGATCATTAAAGAATTAGACTTTCCGCGAAACGCCATCATTGGTGGTATAATACGCAACGGGAAAGGAATGGTGGCTTTGGGCGATTTTGAAATAGCCGAGGGGGACAGGATTGTTGTTTGCTGTTTGCCGCAGGCCATTCAGAAAATAGAAAGGTTATTTTTATAGTATGGGGTTCAATGCCAAAATAATTACTCACCTAATGGGATTGCTCCTGCTTTTCAATGGGGGCTTTATGATCCTGGCTGCACTGGTGAGTGGCATCTATCAGGATGGGGTTACCCTGGAGATTACCTTAGCGGCCATTGTAACCATGTTTATTGGGGTTTTGGCTATGTTCTTTACAAGGGGGCATGCCAAAGAGGTAAACAGGAAAGAAGGGTATATAATAGTGACCTTTGGATGGATCATTATGGCTGCCTCCGGGGTGCTTCCATACCTATTCTCGGGTGCTATCCCAGATATTACCAATGCATTTTTCGAAACTATGTCCGGGTATACCACTACGGGTGCCTCCATAATAGATGATATTGAAATCCTTCCTGAAGGCATATTATTTTGGAGAAGTCTAACCCATTGGATAGGAGGAATGGGGATCATTGTACTGGCCATTGCTATTTTACCCTTACTGGGAATTGGAGGGATGCAATTGTTTGCCGCAGAGGCTCCTGGTCCTAATGCAGATAAATTACATCCGAGAATAACGGATACCGCTAAACGACTTTGGTTAATCTATTTTGGATATACTGTAGCGGAAACAATTCTGTTGAAACTGGCAGGGATGTCCTTTTTTGATGCCATGAATCATTCATTGGCGACATTATCAACAGGCGGTTTTTCTACAAAAAATGCAAGTTTAGCCTATTGGAATAACGAGCCGCTTATTCAGTATATCGTCATCTTTTTTATGTTTTTGGCCGGAAGTAATTTCGTCTTGAGTTACTTTGCCTTTAAGGGAAAGGTGCAAAAAATTATTCGCGATGAAGAATTTAAATATTATACCGCCCTTATTGTAATCTTTTCTGTTGTTGTGGCTCTGGTGATCTACTATAAGGCCAATGTGCCACTAACTGAATATCACCCTATGGTGCTGGGAAATGCGGAAAGTTCTTTTAGACATTCATTGTTCCAGGTAGTAGCGGTTGTCACTACAACAGGTTTTGTAACAGCCGATTTTACCGCTTGGACACCTTTTATAACCGTATTCTTTTTTGGTTTGATGTTTGCCGGAGGATCGGCAGGTTCTACTGCAGGTGGGATCAAAATAATGCGTCATATTCTGATCATAAAAAATGGATTGTTAGAGTTTAAGCGAACCCTTCATCCAAACGCAATTATCCCGGTTAGATTTAATAATAAGACCGTTACCGAACATGTGGTTTACAATGTGATAGGATTTTTTGTATTGTATATGCTTCTTTTTATTATTGGTGCCCTGGTACTCGGGTTTTTGGGACTCGATTTTGATTCATCCATTGGAGGTGCAGCATCTGCCTTGGGCAACGTAGGACCGGCATTTGGATCTCTTAGCCCTCTTAATAATTTTAATAGCTTGCCTGCTTTAGGGAAGTGGTGGTGTGGGTTTCTAATGCTCGCCGGAAGACTGGAATTGTTTACTGTTCTTATCCTGATGACCCCTTATTTCTGGAAGAAAATCTAAGAATATTTAAAGAACCTTTTTGATCCTGGCAATGGCCTCTTTGATATCAGCTTCTGAAGCTGCATATGAAATACGGATACAATTTGGATTACCAAAAGCCTCGCCTGTAACGGTTGCCACATTAGCTTTCTCCAGCAGGTACATTGCAAAATCTGATGCGTTGTTAATTCGAGTGCCATGCAATTCTTTACCAAAATAACTGGAAACATCCGGGAATACATAAAAAGCACCTTCTGGTATATTTAGTTTAAATCCATCAATAGTGCCTAATAATTCAAGAATAAGATCTCTGCGTTCTTTGAATTTATCGATCATAAACTGGATCTTACTAACCGGGGCTTCCAGGGCGGTAATGGTAGCGCGCTGTCCAATGGCATTTGCACCACTGGTGATCTGCCCCTGATATTTTGTGCAGGCTTTAGCGATCCAGTCTGCAGCACCTATATATCCAATACGCCATCCGGTCATAGCAAAGGCTTTTGAAACACCATTTACTGTAATGGTTCGGTCATACATACCGTCTATTGCCGCAATGCTGGCGTGTTTTCCCCTAAAATTAATATGTTCATAGATCTCATCCGAGACAATAAAGATGTTTGGATATTTCTTGAGGACCTCAGCAAGTCCTTCGAGTTCTTCTTCGCTATAGACAGAGCCACTTGGGTTGCAAGGAGAACTGAACCAAAGCATTTTTGTTTTAGGGGTTATGGCTGCCTCCAGCTGAGCCGGAGTCATTTTAAAATCGGTATCGATAGATGTTGGCACTTCAACTGGTGTTGCCTCTGCCAATTGCACAATGTCGCTATAACTAACCCAATATGGGGCAGGCAAGATGACCTCGTCTCCTTTATTGAGCATTACCATGGCTACATTCGCGAGCGACTGTTTTGCTCCGGTAGATACTACAATTTGGTTGAGGTTATAAGTAAGATGATTGTCTCTTTTAAATTTTGTAGCAATAGCCTGTTTCAGATCGGCATACCCATCCACAGGGGAATAACTGCTGTAATTGTCGTCTACAGCTTGTTTAGCGGACTCTTTGATAAAATCCGGGATATTAAAATCGGGTTCCCCAAGGCTTAAACCTATAATGTCTTTGCCTTCATTTCTTAATTCTCTGGCCTTTGCAGCCATAGCTAAGGTGGCCGAAGTAGACAATTTGTTAATTCTATCGGATAGTTGGTTACTCATTCCTGCTAAGGTTTATTGATACTGTAAACCGGGATTTTTCCCCAGTTCCTTTAAATGTTTGAAGTGCGAAATTATAGCTTTTCTTGTAGTTTTATATTCATTGTACGGCAAATTAAATTCTTTGGCCGTCTCTTTCACAATTTTGGAGATTTTTGTGTAATGAATATGACTGATGTTTGGAAATATATGATGCTCTACCTGATGGTTTAAACCACCTGTAAACCAATTTACAATTCGGTTTTTAGTTCCAAAATTAACTGTGGTAAACAATTGGTGAATGGCCCAGGTATTTTTCATAGTTCCATCCTTTTCAGGAAGCGGTGTATCAGCCTCGTCCACTACATGTGCCAACTGAAAAACAACACTTAAAATTACCCCAGCCACATAGTGCATAATAAAAAAGCCCAAAAGTATTTTCCACCAGGCGATACTTAGCACTAGCATGGGTAAAACAATCCATATGCTTAAGTAAATAGCCTTGGTGCCTAAAAGTACAGTCCAGTTAAGGAATGGATTGGGAAATTTACCATAGGAAAGCTTTCGTTTAGTATATCGGTACATCTGCTGAAAATCTGTCGTAATGGCCCAGTTGAATGTCAATAAGCCATACAAGAAAACAGAGTAAAAATGCTGAAACTTATGAAAACGATGCCACTTGGCATGTTTGGAGAATCGCAATACCCTTCCTGCTTCCAGATCTTCATCATGATCGTGAATATTGGTGTAGGTGTGGTGTAAAACATTGTGCTGTACCTGCCAGTTATATACGTTGCCTGCAAGGATGTATATGCTGCTCCCCATAAGTTTATTTACCCATTTCTTGGTAGAATAAGAGCCGTGGTTACCATCGTGCATTACATTCATTCCTACTCCGGCCATCCCAACACCCATTGTAATGGATAGTAATAAATTTGCCCAGTTAGGCAAATTGAGGGTAAGTATCAAAAAGTAAGGTGCTAAAAAAAGAGAGAACATTATTGCTGTTTTTAGGTGCAGCTTCCAGTTGCCTGTCTTCTTTAAATTGTTTTCCGCAAAGTATTCATTAACTCTTTTATTCAGTGTTCTAAAGAAATTTGCAGAGTCTTTTCTAGAAAATTTTATTGTAGTCTTCTCCATATAATAGGATTCAATGCCGTAAAGATAACGTATTATCTTTCTTTTTAATGTCTGCTAACTCATAAAATATGATTAAAATATGCCACTATTTATGGTATTTTTGCTCGCATAAAATACAGTTATGAACGCAGAGATCATTTATAATTACTTTCCGGAACTCACCGAAATACAGAAGGAACAGTTTAGGCTGCTTGGTGAGTTGTACCAGGACTGGAATAAGAAGATCAATGTGGTCTCTCGTAAGGATATCGATGAATTGTACCTCAGACATGTATTACATAGCCTGGGAATTGCCAAGGTGATTGCGTTTCAACCCGGAACTCGTGTATTGGATGTTGGTACTGGGGGCGGATTTCCCGGGATACCTCTGGCCATTCTTTTTCCGGAAATTCAAGTAACTATGGTAGACGCTATTGGAAAAAAAATACGCGTGGTACAGGAAGTTGTGGAGGGATTAGGAATAACAAATACAAGGGCTCTACATACTCGCGTAGAGGATTTGGAGGAACAATTCGATTTTATTGTAAGCAGGGCGGTGGCAGCTATGCCCACCTTTGTTCATTGGGTGAAGGGAAAGATCAATAAACACTCTACACATCCCATGAAAAATGGGATACTGTACCTAAAAGGAGGTGATTTAACTGAGGAGTTGATGATCTATAAGAATGCAGAGATCTATGACTTATCCAAACACTTTTCGGAAGCGTTTTTTGAAACCAAAAAAGTGGTGTATCTGCCTTTGAAATATCAAGGACAATTAAAAACTAAACATAGATAGATAAGAGCGTCGGCACTTACGTGCGTAATCTATTACTGCCAAATGCATAGTACTCCAAAGTCCTTTATCTTGACCCATCATATTCTTCGAATTTTTTCTTACTTCCATAGGAATTTAGATTTTCAATATTCAAATTTACGCAAAAATTACAATAACTTAACGTTAAATTTACATTAATAGTATCTCAGGCCTGAAAGCCTACCCCTTAAGATGCAGGTAAAAGTCCCATAAAAGAGCATAAAAAACCCCTAAGATTATTTTCTTAAGGGTTTTTTAATGGTATGTGGAAAGGTGACCTATCCTAAGAATGGATATCTGTAATCTTCAGGAGTCACAAAGGTTTCTTTGATCAATCTTGGGGATACCCACCGCATTAAGTTTTGAGCTGATCCTGCCTTGTCATTGGTGCCAGATGCTCTGGCGCCTCCAAAGGGTTGTTGCCCAACTACTGCTCCGGTTGGTTTGTCATTGATATAAAAATTTCCCGCACAGTTCTGCAATGCTTTAGTAGCTTCTTCTATGGCATATCTGTCAGTGGCCATCACCGCACCTGTTAAGGCATAAGGAGAAGTGCTGTCTACTAATTGCAATACGTTGCTCCAATCCTTATCATTATAAACATAGATTGTCACCACAGGGCCAAATAATTCAGTTTCCATGGTTACATAATGGGGATCTGTGGTAAGAATAATTGTGGGTTCAACAAAATATCCTTTGGATTTATCATATCCTCCACCGGCTACAATGGTAGCTTCTTTATCCTTCTTCGCTCTTTCAATATAGCTTACTAATTTGTCAAAAGAGCCTTCATGGATCACGGCTGTAATAAAATTGCTCATATCCTCGGGTGATCCGGGGGCATTGAATGAGGCAAGGTCTTTCTTAGCTTCAGCTAAAATCTCATCGGCCGTAGATTTTGGCAAATAAACCCGGGATGCCGCACTACATTTTTGTCCCTGGAATTCAAATGCTCCGCGAACTATAGCAGTGGCTACCTGTTTGGGTTTGGCCGTTGGATGTGCTACAATAAAATCTTTTCCTCCGGTTTCTCCTACGATCCTTGGGTAGGTCTTATATGTGTGGATATTGTTCCCAATCTGGGTCCATAAACTCCTGAAGACATCTGTTGAGCCTGTAAAGTGAATCCCTGAGAAATCCGGATGTGCCAAAAGCGTCTCGGTGATCATCACAGGATCTCCATAGATCACATTGATAACACCATCTGGTAGTCCTGCCTCTTTAAAAACATCCACGAGGATCTTGGCTGAAAATATCTGACTGTCACTTGGCTTCCAAACTACTACATTTCCCATCATGGCTGCACTTGCAGGCAAATTCCCTGCAATGGCAGTAAAATTAAATGGGGTAATGGCATAAACGAATCCTTCCAAAGGTCTGTATTCCACCCGGTTCCAAATTCCTTCTGCAGAATCTGGTTGCTCCTGATAGATCTGTGACATATATTCCACATTGAATCGAAGGAAGTCAATAAATTCACAAGCAGCATCTATTTCCGCCTGGTGAATGGTCTTGGATTGAGCTATCATGGTAGCTGCATTGATCTTTGCTCTGTATGGGCCCGCTACCAGTTCGGCTGCCTTTAAAAAGATCGCTGCGCGCTGTTCCCAGGCAAGATCTGCCCACTCAGTTCTGGCCTCCAGTGCTACATTAATGGCCTCTGTTACATGTTTCTTTTCTGCTATATGATACTGACCAACTTTGTGCTTGTGGTCATGGGGCGGTGAAAGGGGCTTTGTATTCCCTGTCCTGATCTCTTTGGAGCCGATATATAAGGGAATATCTGCCGTTCCTTTATAATATGTCTTGTATTGCTTTAATACGGCCTCTCTTTCAGGAGATCCTGGAGCAAAGCTCTTAATAGGTTCATTAACTGCTACTGGTACTTGAAAAAACCCTTTACCCATGACATGCTTTTTATTGGTTAAAAATCATGCAAAGGTACTAAAAGAAGGAAGGTTTAGAAAATACTTGTCCTCTAAAAAATATACTAATTTAAAGCGAAGGGGGCACTAAATTTGAAGGCAGGAACATAGACTCTGAATTTTTCGGTAGTAGAAAAATTAACCATATTATAATACCCTTTCATTGATCCAATGGGAGATGATAATAAACAGCCGGAACTATAGGTGTGTGACTGCCCTGGTTTAATCACGGGTTTTTTTCCGATGACTCCTTCTCCATCCAGTATCTCCATCTCATTAAGGGCATCGTAGATCTGCCAATGGCGAGAGGTTAGTTGTACAGAATCTTTGCTTTGGTTTTCAATTGTAATGGTATAGCCAAAAGCAAAATGTGTTTTATAATTTTTGAAAAAGGTTCCTTCAAAACTTGTTGCAACTGAAATTTTAATTCCTTTGGTAACTTGTGTTATCATTTTCATGTCTTCTATAACCAGCTTAAATCAATCTTTCAAAAAAGAAAATAATATGCGTTAAGGTATACATTCTGGTTTAATCTTAGTTAAACAAAAGTTAGATGCATTTTTGGGATCAAAAGAGGCCCCAAAAGATTGTCCTAAATACCTTTCCTTGAGCAAGATAATAATTATGACTAAAAAGAAGTAGTATTGGAAAAGATATTCGGTGTAGCGATATTTTTTTCTGCTGTAACCTTTCCTTTAATTGCTAATGGTCCTGGAATTGGCAGTTCCTATACCTATGATCCCATCGTACAGATCTCCAAAATTTCTATAATAGACAAGGATCAAATAGTTGTTTTCCGTAAAATGAAAATTACCTCCTATGGCATTTAATTCAATACTGCCATCACTTTTTTTCAGAGCGTAGTTGTAATTATAAAATCCTTGCTTAAGAAGGAGGGTAGCTTCAAGATTTCCGGTTTTATCATTATAGGTCATCTTGTTGGATTCATCGAGCACATAATTATTGTATTTCCCATAAATATAGACATCGTCTAGTCCAATTCGCGCAGTATATGGAAGGGTGAAATGAACTCCTGTGTATTCCGCTTCTCTGGATCCGTCAGTGCCTTGTAAAGTTCTTATTACAAAATCGCCATTGATATCAGGGAAATAAGTATAGGGTCTGTTGTATCTGTAGATATCCGGAAAGAGATAGTGCTGGTATATATCCTCGAATTCAATATGGGAAATAGCTGCTGTTGGAGCTCTGAGATCGCTGGTATCAAAATTTAAAAATTCGTTTCCTCCAAAGAAACTGGTTTCCTGATCATATTTATATACTAATTCATTCCCCAGCGTGTATTGAGGAGGTATTGAATTGATCACAAGGTTCCATTGGTAATTTTTGATCAAAGCAACCTTAATCTCTTTTTTGGGATTTACCCATGGAAATCCGGCAGAATTTATTGTGAATTGAACAGACTGTTTCTCATCCAGATAGTTGAAATCTCTTGACCGACGAACAACAGCGGCTACACTCACCAGATTCTGATATACCACAAAACGTCTTGAGAATTGAAGTTCGTAAGAACTGTTATAGATTTCCAACATATAATTCCCGCTTACTTTAAGTCGGACATTATCATTGGGGATGGTAAGTTGATAGTTAGAATAGGGCTGCAGCGTAGAATAACTATTCTCATAATTTATGATCCTTTGATTATCGATCCCAACCAGATACTGCGATTTTAATAAGTCTGAAGGCGTCCAATCATAATCGCAATGAATTATAGTATAATAATAGTCTTGTTCTGCAGCCAGGAGATCGTCAAATTCCAGGTAAATGTCATCTCCCAATTGCACCACCGGGAATTGGTCCTCAGTGCTCCCTTTAAAGATGACCGATTTAATATTTTCGGGTGGATTTATCTCCACCTGAACCTGCGCAAAGGTCTGGAAGACAAAGCAACACAAAAAAAACTGTTTAAGATTTAGGCGCATTAACGGGCTATTTTTAAGTCAAAGGTAAACAAAAACTATGCCCTGCAAATTCCCTTCGCTGTAATGCCCAAATTTCTAGTCAATAATTATGAATACTTTCTTTTAATTGGTATTTTTGGGCAAATTTTTATAACCATAAAAGGTTTCCATTTCATGTCAAAAGACATTCGAATTAAAAAAGGGTTAAACATCAACCTGGTAGGCGCTGCGGAGCCTACCACTTCCAAAGCCGCTTTAAGTAATGTATATGCTATCAACTTGTCCGATTTTCATGGGCTTACCCCAAAAATGTTGGTTAAGGAAGGAGCTGAGGTAAAAGCAGGAGAACCCTTGTTCTTCAACAAGAAGATTGAGAATATGATGTTTGTTTCGCCTGTAAGTGGTGAACTAATTGAGATAGAACGTGGGGCGCGAAGAAGGATTCTTACCATAAAGATCCTGGCAGATAAGTCGCAAGAGCAGCTTACCCATAAAACAATGGACCTTGGAAAAGCCTCCGCTGCTGAGATCAAAAAATTTCTTTTGAAATCGGGATGCTGGCCTTTTATAAAACAACGCCCCTATGACCTAATTGCAAACCCTGAGACAACACCAAAGGCTATCTTTGTCTCCGGATTTAGTTCTGCGCCTTTGGCAGCAGATATGGATTATGTGCTTCAGGGCAAAGAAAAAGAATTACAAGCCGCATTGTCGGCTCTTTCAAAATTAACTCCGGGTAGCGTTCACGTTTCCTTAAGTTCTTCTTCCAATTCACCACTAGCTACAATGGCAGGTGTGGTGCTGCATAAAGTATCAGGGCCTCATCCGGCCGGACTCGTTGGAACACAGATCAACAAGATTGATCCTATAAATAAAGGAGAGCTGGTTTGGACCATTAGTCCTCAAGACCTGGTAATTATTGGGGAAGCTTTGTTAACCGGAAAATTCAATGCGGAAAGATTGATAGCGCTGGTAGGTTCATCCATTAAGAAGCCTCATTATTTCAAGACAAAAATTGGAGCAGAGATCGCTACTTTCTTATATGCAAGCGGCGTAAATGACAAGAATTTCAGGGTAATTAATGGTGATGTCCTCACGGGGTCAAAAACCCGTCCAGACGGACATTTAGGGTTTTATAATACCACGGTTTCGGCAATTCCTGAAGGGGATGATTATGAACTTTTTGGATGGAATAAGCCGGTATTCAACAAGGTATCTACAACAAGGGCACTTACATTTTCCTGGTTGCAGCCCAATAAGAAATATGACTTAAATACTAATACTAATGGGGAACACAGAGCATTTGTAGTTACCGGTCAATACGAGGAGGTCTTCCCATTAGATATTTACCCATTACAGTTGTTAAAGGCATGTATGGTGCAGGATCTGGATGAGATGGAACAATTGGGATTATATGAGGTTATTCCGGAGGATTTTGCCCTTACCGAATTTGTTTGCATTTCAAAACAACCCCATCAGAAGATTATAAGAGAAGGATTGGATTTACTTTATAAAGAAATAGGATAAGGATGAGTAATAAAAGACTAACGTTTAAGAAAAGACTGCATATCCTGAAGCATCACTACAGGGACAAAAAGTTAGCACCGGCTTTTAATGCCTTTCATACCTTTTTGTTCACTCCAGATGACACCACCCATTCCGGAAGTCACATCAGAGGAGCAGATGATCTTAAGAGAACCATGAATACAGTGATCATGGCTTTGATCCCGGTATTGGTATTCTCTATGTTTAATGCAGGCTATCAGTATTATTCAGCCATAAACGGATTCCCGGATAATTTTTCGGTTTGGAACGATTTCCTTACCTGGGATAATTTTTGGATTGGAATCATTAAAGTATTGCCTCTTGTTATTGTATCCTATGGCGTTGGCTTATTAGTCGAATTTATTTTTGCCGTTATTAAAGGCCATGAAGTAGAAGAAGGATATTTGGTTACCGGAATGCTGGTGCCTTTGATAGTACCGATTGATACACCACTTTGGATGTTGGCTGTTGCCGTAGTATTCGGAGTAGTAATTGGAAAGGAAGTATTTGGAGGAACGGGGATGAATATCCTGAATCCTGCACTTACCATAAGAGCATTTCTGTTCTTTGCTTATCCCACCTGGATGAGTGGAGATAAGGTATGGGTCTACGAAGCTGTTGAAAGAGCCGGTACACCAGATGCTATCTCAGGAGAAACCATATTAGGGTATTTGGCACAGAACAATGCAAGTGAATTTTCATATTCAGTTTCCGATATGTTCTTCGGTTTTATACCGGGTTCTGTAGGGGAAACTTCCGCTTTCTTAATTTTACTTGGGGGTTTATTCCTTGTCTTTAGCAAGATCGCGAGTTGGCGTATCATGGTAAGTGCTGTTGCAGGTGCCTTGGTAATGGGACTTATTTTTAACGGGGTTGTAGATGCGGGATGGATCTCTGAATCGAGTAAATTCTACGGTTTAATGAGTTTTGAATTCTGGAAACATCTCATTGTAGGTGGCCTGGCCTTTGGTATTGTTTATATGGCCACAGATCCGGTTACCGGATCACAGACCAATAAAGGGAAATGGATCTACGGTTTCCTTATCGGATTTATATCCGTGATGATACGGGTCTTTAATCCGGCATATCCGGAAGGTGTATTCCTTGCTATTTTACTTATGAACGTTTTTGCACCTACAATAGATCATTACGTTGTGAGAGGAAATATCAGCAGACGAATGAAACGGTTTAAAAATGCGGTGATACTTCCAAAGGATACGGATTCTAAGGAGGCAGCAGTAAAAGTTGAAACCATATAACTTATGAATAAAGAAAGTAACATATATACGGTTCTTTTTGCCGCTTCAATGGTGATTGTGGTTGGGAGTATTTTGGCTTATCTGGCCTCAGCTCTAAGTGCAAAAATCAAAGAGAACGAACGCTTTGAAAAGCAGCAGAATATCTTATATGCCATGGGGGTAAACGAAAATGAAGACGAAGGCAGTGTCAATTTTGTGCCCACGGACAAGGTAGAGCAAGAGTTTTCAACTTTTATTACAGAACAGCTTGTTATTGAAGGCGATAAGATCACTGAGGATGATCAGGCTTACTTAATAAACATTAAAAAAGAACTGGATCTTTTAAAAGAGGGTAAAACACCAAAACTACCTGTTTTTATAGGAGAGAAGGACGGTGAGAAGTTCTATATAGTGCCCATGATCGGCAAAGGTCTTTGGGATGCCATTTCGGGATTTATGGCCCTGGATAAAAACATGATAGTACAAGGTGTTTATTTTGATCATAAAGCGGAAACTCCAGGCTTGGGGGCCAATATCAAACAGCGCTATTTTATGGATGATTTTAAAGGAGAATCCATTATGAATGGGTCTCAGTATGCCGGGATCAATGTCGCCAAAGGAAATAATGACCCTGTAAATAATATTAAGGACGATAACGAGGTAGATGCCCTAGCCGGCGCAACTATCACCGGGAACGGAGTATCAGCGATGATCTCCAAAACAGTTCGCCTGTACAAGGATTATTTTGAATCAATAAGAAATAAAGAATAACATGGCAATACTTTCTAAAAAAGATACCAAACTAATATTAGATCCTTTAGCGGATAACAACCCTATTACTATTCAGGTACTCGGGATCTGTTCTGCCCTGGCGATCACAGCGGAGTTAAAGGCTTCTATTGTAATGGCCTTGTCTGTTGTATTCGTTCTTGGCCTGGGTAATGTAGTAATTTCCTTGATGCGTAATATCATTCCATCCAAGATCAGGATCATTGTTCAGTTGGTAGTAGTAGCAGCCCTGGTGATAATTGTGGATCAGGTTTTAAAGGCCTTTGCCTATGAATTGAGTAAGACGCTGGCAGTGTTTGTTGGACTTATCATTACCAACTGTATTATCATGGGAAGGTTTGAGGCCTTTGCCCTTGGAAATGGGGTTTGGCGTTCTTTTCTGGACGGGATAGGAAATGCCGCTGGATATGGACTTATTTTGATCATTGTGGGATTCTTCAGAGAATTACTTGGCTCAGGAACTTTACTGGGGATACCAGTATTGGGCAATCCTATTGATAAAACTGGACTGTATGCTATAGGGTATGAGAATAACGGTTTTATGCTGCTTTCTCCAATGGCCCTGATCGTAGTAGGTATTTTGATATGGGTACAACGTTCGCGTAACACAGCATTAATTGAAGAGAATTAGAATAGACCTTAAACACACAATATGTTAGAACATGTAGAATTATTTTTTAAGTCTATTTTCATAGATAATATGGTATTTGCCACTTTCCTTGGAATGTGTTCCTATTTGGCAGTATCTAAAAAGGTTGCCACCGCAGTAGGACTAGGAGCCGCAGTTATTTTTGTGTTGGCCGTTACGGTTCCGCTGAACTGGTTGTTAGATCAGTACATTTTACGAGATGGCGCTTTGGCCTGGCTAGGACCAGAGTATGCCGACTATAATTTAAGTTTCCTTTCTTTTATCCTGTTTATAGCAACCATCGCTACCATGGTACAGCTGGTTGAGATAGTGGTGGAAAAATTTTCTCCATCGCTGTATAACTCCTTAGGAATTTTTCTTCCGTTGATTGCAGTTAACTGCGCCATCCTTGGAGGATCACTTTTTATGCAGGCCAGAGAGATTGCAACATTAGGCCTTGCATTTAACTACGGACTTAGTTCCGGAATTGGCTGGTTCCTGGCAATTCTGGCCATAGCCGCAATACGGGAAAAGATCAGGTATTCTAACGTGCCACCACCACTAAGGGGCTTAGGTATCACCTTTATAATAACAGGACTTATGGCGATTGGATTTATGAGTTTTGGAGGAATGCTGACAGGAGGAGATGAAGCTCCTGCTGTGGAACCTACAACTGCTCAGGAAACTGAAATTGAAAAAACAACATTGGAAAAAGAGAAGCAAGAAAAAGCAGTCTCTTATAACACAATCGTAAAAGAATAAGCATGATTTTAGCTACAAGTACTCTTGGTACCGTTCTAATCACAGTAATAGCATTTATGGTGCTTTTGCTTCTCTTGGTAGCCCTGTTACTTTTTACAAAGGAAAAATTATCTCCCTCAGGTCCGGTGACCATTACCATTAACGGAGAAAAAAAGATAGAAGTAGCCTCAGGGAATTCTCTGTTGTCTACCCTGGGTAACCAAAAGATCTTTCTTCCTTCGGCTTGCGGTGGAGGAGGAACATGCATACAGTGCGAATGTCATGTTCTGTCTGGTGGAGGTGAAGCATTGCCTACTGAAACGCCACATTTTTCTAAAAAGGAATTGAACCATGGAGCTCGCCTGGCCTGTCAGGTAAAAGTAAAACAGGATATGGACATTACCATCCCCGAAGAAGTATTTGGGATCAAGAAATGGGAAGGGACCGTAGTTCGAAATTATAATGTGGCTTCCTTTATCAAAGAATTTGTAGTGCAGATCCCAGAAGATATGAACTACAAAGCAGGTGGGTATATTCAAATTGAGATCCCTCCATGTGAGATCAAGTTTTCAGATATCGATATTACAGCACACCCCGAAGAACACGAAACTCCTGATAAATTCCAGACAGAATGGGATAAATTCAACCTGTGGCCTTTGGTTATGAAGAATAATGAGGTTGTTGAGCGTGCCTATTCCATGGCTTCCTACCCTGCAGAAGGAAGGGAGATCATGCTGAATGTAAGGATCGCCACACCACCATGGGATCGTTCTAAGAATGGCTGGATGGATGTTAATCCGGGCATAGCTTCTTCCTATATTTTCGGCCAGAAAAAAGGAGATAAAGTTACCATTTCGGGCCCTTACGGCGAATTCTTTATAAATGAGTCCGATGCCGAAATGCTTTACGTAGGTGGTGGAGCCGGTATGGCACCAATGAGATCACATTTGTATCATCTGTTCAAGACCTTAAAAACAAACAGAAAAGTGACTTACTGGTATGGAGGTAGATCGAAAAGGGAGTTATTCTATTTAGATCACTTTAAAAGCCTGGAAAAAGAATTTCCAAACTTTAAATTTTATATGGCGCTATCCGAACCGATGGAAGAAGATAACTGGAAAGTGAAGGAAGACCTAGATGGTCCCGGGGATGGTTTTGTTGGGTTTATTCACAATTGTGTGATCGATAATTATCTGAGCAAGCACGAAAGTCCGGAAGACATAGAACTCTACTTTTGTGGGCCCCCTTTAATGAACAAGGCGGTGCAAAAGATGGGAGAAGATTTTGGAATTCCTGATGAAAATATACGTTTTGATGATTTTGGAGGATAGTATTCCTTATAATTTATCTTTAAAAACCGATATCAGTACGTATCGGTTTTTTTGATCCAGAAAATTATGAAAGCACTAACGGAACAAGAACTGCATAACCTTGCCATGAATATTGTGGGGAAGGAATTGGAAGCTGAAGGTTTTGAGTTTATGGGTGTAAATAGCAAGCTCAAGAAAAACCCTCAATTTGTATGTCTTAAGGAAAAGGAATTACATTTTATAGTAGTGCGCAGTATTTCATATCCGGATGATCCAAGAAAATACGATACTTCCCTAATGATAAAGATCAAGGAACACGCATTGAAACACGAGGCCAGGACCTACTTTGCAGGAGTCGGACTTTCCAATGCAGCCGATCGTACTCAGCCGGTTTTTCTAAATGAAGATTATATAGTAGAATATGAAGGTCTTATTGAGATTTAAACGCACATTTTTGTTGTGCCCTTTACTATCCATTTTGCTGGTCTCTTGTCAGCAACAAGAGCAATGGATCAAAAATTCCAACACCGGGGAAGCGCTTGGAACCTCCTATAGTATCATATACTTAGCCAAGGATACCCTGGATCTGAAGCAAGGCATAGATTCTGTATTTCAGGTTGTAAATGCCTCCATGTCTACCTATATCCCTAGTTCAGATATTTCCAGAATAAACAAGGGCGATTCTACGGTTGTAATAGATGCTATGTTCAGAGAGGTGATGACAATATCAAGAAAGGTTTATAAAGAAACCAATGGGTATTTTGATCCCACCGTAGGGATTCTCGTCAATGCCTGGGGTTTTGGCCCCGGGGAGGAAACATCCATGGATAGCGCAACTGTAGAGACCCTCAGATCTTTTGTGGGCCTGGATAAAATTAAGGTAACAGAAGATTTCAGGATCGAAAAAGAAGCCCCGGAGATACAGATCGATTTTAATGCCATAGCAAAAGGATATGCTATAGATCGACTTGCTGCATTTTTAGATAGTAAAGAGCTCAAAAATTATTTAGTTGAAGTAGGGGGAGAGATCGTAGCAAAAGGAGAGAATAGGATCAAATCTCAGGAATGGGTTGTGGGGATAGACGATCCTCAGGTCACCCTGGGTCGCCAATTAAAGATCACCCTGAATCTTAAGGACGAAGCTTTGGCTTCTTCCGGGAATTATCGCAAATACAGAATCGATTCACTTACGGGTCAGAAATACGTGCATACAATAGATCCCAAAACCGGATTTACCAAGAATTCGAACATTCTGGCAGCTAGTGTTATAGCCCCTTCTTGTGCAGAAGCAGATGCCTATGCAACAGCCTTTATGGCCATGGATCTAGAGGCCTCTATGATGTTGTTAAACCGGAACGAGATATTAGAAGGCTATTTGATCTATCTGGATGCGGAGGGGAAGGTGACCGAATTTATGACACCCGGTTTTAGTGAGAAGGTTAGGCGATAATTAGGCCTTTTTAACCAGCGGAATGATCTCTCTTTGTGCCAGCCTATACCGGTCCACTTCTTCTTTAGAAAGTTGGGATGAGTAGGGAACAGGATTTACTGTAAATCCGGCCTTTTCCAGTGTTTTAAAATAATCGCGGCCATAGATACGCACATGGTCATACTGTCCAAAGACCTTTGCACGTTGCTTTTTGTCAGTGATGCTATTGTCTTCAAAGGTGGTTTCTCTGTCAAGATCTTGCGGGATCTGAAAAATGCCCCAACCCCCGGGTTTCATGACCCGCCATAATTCAGACAGTGCCTTGGTATCATCCGGGATATGCTCAAGCACGTGATTGCAAAGAATCACGTCAAAACTATTGTCTTCAAAGGGGAGGTCGCAAATATCAGCTTTTACATCTGCAAGGGGTGAGTTGAGATCTGTAGTGGTATAATCCAGGTTTTTAAGTTTCCGAAACCGTTTATAAAAAGCTTGTTCCGGCGCAAAGTGCAATACCTTGTGTTGGGCAGTAAAAAAATTAGTTTTATTTTTTAAAAACAGCCAAAGTAATCTATGCCTTTCGAGCGATAGGGTAGAAGGGGATAATACATTATCCCTTGGATGTTCATAGCCGTAGGGCAGAAATTTTCTAAACTGTTTTCCGTCAATGGGATCGGTATATGTATTCCCTTTGAGCGTAAGGGCCAGCAGTGGTCTTGCCACATAGCTTAATTGAATCAACAAAGGCCTGGGAAACAACTTTAATATAAATTTAAATATCTGTTTCACCTTTTTATTTAAGTGTTAAAGCTGCAACTTGGAAGTTCTGAATGCATCTTCCTCATCACTCTTTATTCCTAATGCATCATAAATATAATGAAAGGTAGAAAGGAGTTCGGGCTTGCCGTTGACCAGGGCAATATCATGCTCAAAATGGGCGCTTGGTTTGCCATCTGCGGTTAAGATGGTCCAACCATCCCGTAATTGTTTTATTCTTCTGGTTCCCATATTTACCATGGGTTCTATGGCCACTACCATGCCTTCCACAAATTTCTTTCCTCTCCCTCTTTTTCCATAATTAGGCATTTCAGGGGCTTCGTGCAATTTTTTACCCAAACCGTGACCTACCAGTTCGCGCACAATACCATAACCCTGAGCTTCACAATACTGTTGTATGGCAAAGCCAACATCACCTACCCGGTTGCCTATTCTAAATTGATCTATGCCAACATAGAGTGATTCTTTGGTGATCTTTAAGAGCTTTTTGGTTTCGGGGGCCACTTCACCAACTTCAAAGGTGTAGGCATGATCGCCATAGAACCCATTTTTTAGGGATCCGCAATCTACCGAGAGTATATCTCCATCTTTTAAAGGTTCATCACTCGGAATCCCATGTACTACCTGTGCATTGGGACTTAAATTCAACGTATTTGGAAAGTCGTACATTCCTAAAAATCCGGGTTCTGCCCCGTGGTCTCTGATGAAGGTTTCGGCCAGTTGGTCCAGATATAATCCCGTAACTCCAGGTTTGATCTCGGCTGCCAACATTCCCAATGTTTTGGAAACTATGAGTGCGCTTTCGCGCATTAGTTCTATTTCTTCCGATGTTTTTACTACAATCATATTTTACCTGCTCCTATACTTTTACACCAGTGATTTTTGAGTCATGGCATTTGGTTGTTGCAGACCCATCATATGAAGGATGGTTGGTGCTATATCACCTAAGACGCCGTTTTTTACTGTTTTAATATCCTTGTCTACAACTATCAGTGGTACCGGGTTTGTGGTATGAGCGGTATTAGGACTTCCATCCGGATTCATCATGGTATCACAATTCCCATGATCTGCGATGATAAGAGTGCTATAGCCATTTTCTAAACCGGCGGTTACTACAGCTTCTGCACAACTGTCTACAGTTTCCACCGCTTTTATGGCAGCTTCCATGACACCGGTGTGACCAACCATATCCGGATTTGCAAAATTGAGACAGACAAAATCTGCATCACCTTTTTTTAGTTCCGGAATGATAGCGTCTCTGATATCGTAAGCGCTCATTTCGGGTTGTAGATCATAAGTGGCTACTTTTGGAGACGGGCACATTATACGAGATTCACCTGCAAATGGGATTTCCCTACCTCCATTAAAGAAAAAAGTAACATGCGGGTATTTTTCTGTTTCGGCAATCCGTATTTGTTTTTTGCCATTGTTGGCAAGTATTTCTCCAAGGGTATCGTGGAGATTCTCTTTATTATAAACCACTTTGATCCCTTTATAGGAATCATCATAGTTGGTCAAAGTAACATAGTAGAGTTTAAGGGCCTTCATATTTAAATCCGGATGATCCTCTTGTGAGAGTACTTCAGTGAGTTCACGGCCCCTGTCTGTCCTGAAATTAAAGAAAATCACAACGTCGTCTTCTTTTATAGTGGTAAGTGGAGAGCCCTGTTCATCAGTAACAACAATAGGTTTCAGGAATTCGTCTGTAAGACCATTGTCATAATCCTTTTGAATAGTTGTGAGAACATCTGTGGTCTTTTCTCCTTTGCCTTTTACAACCAGGTCGTAAGCCAATTGTACTCTTTCCCATCGTTTATCCCGGTCCATGGCGTAATACCGACCAATAACAGTTGCGATTCTTGCTTTCTTATTCTTACAAAAATGCATCAGGTCTTCTAAGAAACCTTTGCCACTTCTTGGATCTACATCCCGGCCATCGGTAAAGGCATGGACGAATACATTGGTAAGGGCATGATCTTCCGCAGCAGTTATCAATCCTTTTAAATGTGTAATATGACTATGAACTCCACCATCGCTTACCAAACCGAGTAAATGAACGTCTTTTTGATGTTCTTTTGCATAGAGAAACGCTTCCTTTATTTCTTTCTCATCTTTTAGTGTATCCTCTTTAACCGCCTTATTGATCTTGGCCAGATCCTGATAAACGATCCTGCCTGCCCCTAAATTCATATGCCCTACTTCACTGTTCCCCATTTGGCCTTCCGGAAGACCTACATTCATCCCATCGGTTAGAAGGTTGCTGTTGGGATATTTTTTATAAAGGGAGCTGATAAAAGGTGTTTTAGCCTGATCGATGGCAGAGACTTTGGGATCCGGAGATTTCCCCCAGCCATCTAAGATCATCAAGATCACTTTTTTATGCATTTTCATAGACGAGATTCAAATTATCTATCAAAAATAGTATGATTTTATGGGGATTACCACATTTCCCTTTTCTTTTTCATCTGCTAACGAGAATTGAGTAAGATTAAAACTATCTCAAAGGCCCTTGGGAAGGATTTTTTAAAAATAAAAACCCCGGAACTATCCGGGGATCAAGGCGTATTTTGAGTAGCCCAAGTGTTCTCGCAAAAGGGTTCTTAAAATTGAAAACCTGTGAAGGCTCTGTATAGGAAAGCATAGACTGCCATTCCTAGCATTAAGACGCAAAAAACTGAATAGACTTTTAACAAGAAAACCACAAATTCTGGTTTACAGTCATCAAAGGCTTCCAGGTATAGATTTTTAAAGTGTACAAGTGTTCCCATATAGTTTTAGTGTTCTTAAAGCTATAAGGGTTAAATTGGTGGTAATAGTAAATTTGGGAGAAATCCAAAGATAGAAAAAAAAGGACAGTAACCTAATTTTGGTCGATGTATTACAAATCTTAGCTGCCCTTATACTTTCGAATGGACTCTTTGATCTTATCGATCCTGTTATCGGGGTCTGGATGCGTACTTTGAAATTCAGGGACCCGGTTGGGTCCGGCAGCACTTTTAAGGATCTCCATTACACGGATCATCTCATTGGGTTGGTAGTGAGAACGTATCATAAATAATACGCCCAGATCATCACTTTCTAATTCATCACTTCGCCCATTTGTTAAGAGTGTATTTTGCCCTATGTTACCAACTATATTTCCGGCATCTGCACCAACCTGAGCGCCCATACTTACAGTTTTCCAGAAATTACTTTCAGCAATTCGTTCTGCAGAATGTCTTCCGATTACATGGCCTATTTCATGTCCCAGGACCCCAGCTAATTGCGCTTCATTTAATTGAGAGAAGAGGGCATAGGTAATAAAGATCTGTCCTCCGGGGAGTGCAAAGGCGTTTATGGTTTTATCATCTGCCAGTAAATGAAATTCGTATTTGTAGGGTGTTTCTCTGGCAATACTATTTTGAACAAGTTTGTTTCCTACTGCATCTACAAAAGACTGCATACGTTCATCCGGATAAAGTCCGCCGTATTGCTGTGCAATTTGAGGAGTACTTTGAAGTCCGATGGCGATCTCCTGATCTGCCGTCATGTTAATATTTTGAACTCTTCCGGTATAGGGATTCTTTTCCTTGTTACTGCATCGCTGTACAAAAGCAAAGGCTACAATCGCCAGGCCAATAAAAATTCGAATTTTCCAATTGCCTCTTCTCATGGAACAAATATACTTGAATGATATATCATGGAATACCTACAGTAGTTCTCGGTTAATATCCAGTATATTATCCCTGATATATGTTTTGATGAATCCGGTGGTAAGAAATTCACTTCCCATAAAATCTTCTTTTACTAATAACTGAAGAATATTCTTTTTGCGAAAGATCTCGAGCATTGGGACAGAAAGAGGCGCATAGCTATAATGCCATGGTTCGTATTTAAATCCCCGGCGTTTCGACTCATTTGTATAGACCAAATAAAAACCATATTCCTTGGCATGTTCATCCATCCATACTTTAAGGTCTGCAAATGGCCCACCTTCTTCAAATTTAGAAGGCACCAATACATCTCCTTCTGTTTTTTTGCTGGCATCAATGATATCAATATCAGTACCCCAATGATGCCTGCTGGTACCCGGTATCGTAGAGTATTCAATGATCTTATCTATGGCCTGCAATGGTTCCATACCATCATCTTCTGTATACTGCAGGTATTTTCTTTCGAAAATGGCCAGTTGGCGGTCAAAACTTCTAAAACTTGATACGATCTCAATTGATATTCCATCCTGATAGGCGGCTTTTTTCATTTCAATAAAGGCATCGTATGCTTCTTTTCTAAGATTGATACCCTCCCCGTACAATTCGATGTCTGCTTTGCCCATCAATTCCGAAATATTGTATTCTTCGACCTGAGCCCGGGTAACAGAATGAACAGTCATCACAAGTATAGTTATCAAACTGATTTTTATAATAAAAAATCTTCTAAGCATACAATTAGTTCCTTAAGAGTTTATAAAACAGGACTTCAGAGCCACGTTTTTACGATTACTAAATTAAAATAAATTCAAGAGTTATTGGCAGATAACATCATATAATATTGAAAGTGACTCTCCATCAAAGTTTGCATTTATGGGATGGAGACCGGCATTTTGAATTTGAGTTCCTAATTTGAAATATAGAGATACCCCTGATGTTTTTGCCGCAGGTCATGCATGGTAATGATATAAAAGTAGATACCTGAAGAAAGACCGGTGCCTTTTTTAATAACTGCTTTCCGGTTAGACTGACCATTGAAATCGTTTTGGTAATTCGCCTTAGAATAGACCAATACTCCATACCGGTTAAAGATTTCTAACAAATTATTGGGGGAATTCTCAATACCCTCTAAAACCAACATATCATTTGCACCGTCTCCATTTGGCGTCATAAAGTAATTATCCAGATCCATAGTGGTGTATGTTTCCAGCCTGCTATCATTTCCTCCAATGGTAAATATTTCATATTCGTTGGGTACCACAGTTTCTGAGGTAACAGAGCCATAAGTCATACCTCCTTCAAAGGCTGAATTCCCAAGGTTCACCCATTGGTTTT